>CBDUGR010000037.1:0-10685 GCA_965366515.1 uncultured Gammaproteobacteria bacterium
ATGCCCTATCTCATTGATAGAGCGAACCATTTCGTAATCAATAGCATCGGAAGTAATATCCCGAACAAAAGCACCGTCGATTTTAAGGAAATCAACAGGTAGATTTTTTAAATAATTAAAGGAAGACAGGCCGCTTCCGAAGTCATCCAGTGCGAACAGGCAACCTACGGCTTTAACCTGAGCAATAAAATCACTGGCCTTGGACAGATTTGATATAGCGGCTGTTTCGGTCACTTCGAAACAAATTTTTTCACAGGGCACTGCAGACCTGCTCAGCGTCTCAAGCAAAAATTTAAGGAATGTACCGCTGCCGAGCGATAATCCGGATAAATTAATAGAAACCATTGAGATTTTGGCTAATTGTTGTTGGTGGTTACCTAGCCATGAAAGTGATTTGTTGATAACCCATTGGTCTATTTGTGTGGATAGATTGTAGCGTTCTGCTGCGGGTAAAAAAGCACCCGGTGGAATAATTTCTCCGGTTTCAGAAATCATTCTCACCAGCACTTCAAAATGGCTATTTTTCTGTTCTTTCTGTAAAGCCTGGATGGGCTGAATGTAAATGTGCAGGCGATCCTGTTCAAGTGCCATGTTGATTTTACTGACCCAATCCATTTCCCGGCGGCGTTGAGTTAACTCCAGGTCATTTGGGTGGTAGGTGCGTATTCGATTGCGGCCGGCGTCTTTGGCGGCATAGCAGGCCATATCCGCGGCGCTCATAATTTCGTTAACGGTTCCGCTAAATTCGTCTATGGGTATCAGGCCAATGCTGACACCCACGTTGTATCGCTGTTGTTCCCAGACAAACCGAAAATCCTGTATGACCCTTCTCAGATCTTCTGCAATCTTACCCGCACGCTCCAGTGAACAGTTCTCCATTATGATACCGAATTCGTCGCCGCCCAAACGTGCCAACGTATCGCTGCGGCGAACCTTTGTGCTTAAGATGGCACCTAACTGATGTAATAGCGTGTCGCCCGCGAGATGGCCGCAGGCATCGTTGATCACTTTAAACTGATCCAAATCCAGATAACAAAGCGCATGTTGCTGGTTGGGCAGGTCAGTGCTTAACAGTATTCGCAACCGCCTGTCGAACGCATCTCTGTTATAAAGGCCGGTTAGGGAATCATGTGCGGCCTGATACTCAAGCTCGGCTGACAGATTCTTTTTCTCTGTGATATCCAGCATGACGCCGTACTTTCGGACATTGGCCGGATCAATATCGTTTTTTATATGTACAGTGTCATGGATCCAGACAGTCGACCCGTCTGCATGCAACATACGGTACTCTATTTCGTAATTTTCCAGGGTTTGTGATTTACTCGTAGCTTCTCGTAGCACACCAAATAGGTCATCAGGATGAATCAGACTCGCCCAAAATCCGTTCTGGTAAAACTGTTCGGGCTTGTAGCCCAAAAGTTTTGATACCGAAGCACTGACAAAAAAGAATTGATTGCCGGCTATGTCTGACTCCCAGACAATCGCATTGATATCATTGACCAGGCGCTGGTAATGCTCGTTGCTCTCTTGCAGCGAAAGCTGTGCCCTCTGCCGCTCAATAACGCGCCCTAGCTGCATTGCAACCGGCTTTAATATATCCATCAGGTTTCTGGATATCTCTACTCTCTTTGGCGACAGGAACTCCATGACAATTAACACCTGACCATCAACTATCACCGGGAACGCGAATGCGCTTTGCACGCTGACGCCCTCTTTAATATCGCCGCGAGGAAAACCGTCGTCTTTCGAAGCATCCGGTAAAAAAACGGGTTCTTTGGTGTTTAGTACTTTCCCTGGTATTCCTTCCCCTGGTCCAAATTGAATACCGGCACACCAGGATTTTAAATGTTGGTACTCCTGCTCGTTGTTGAAATACCAAATGTCAGAGCTTTCCAGCAGGCCTGTCTCTTGGTTAGGCAGCAATGCGTGCCCAATCGGCCATTCGCTGTATTTGCAGATCTCTTGCAGGCAGACCTTAATAGCCATCTCCAGATCTATTGCCTCGTTCGCAGCAACGGCTACTTTGCGCAACAGCTTTAGCGTCGCTGTTTTGTCTTGAGTAGCCTTGAGTGCAGCAAGCTCGTCGGTCCTATCTCGACAAAACCCCAGAATAGCCGGTGTGCCATTAAAAGCTGTAAGATTGAGTACAACCTCGATATGTACGATCTCGCCGTCTTTACGTCGCATGGGGAGATCAGGGATTTTAAAATGCTTTTCCTGGTTCAGTTTATCAACCAGATTTTCACGGTAGGAGACATTAATCATATAATCACGCAGGGTTTTTCCGACCAACTCCTTGGCTGAGTAGCCAAGTAATTTCTGACCAGCCTTGTTGAGCTGCAGTACTTTACCTTCGATCAGACTGGTGATAATAATCGGATTAGGGCTGCTGGCCAAAGATCTGGACATTTGATACTGATCGTACTTTCGCCCCTTGTCTTTATCAAAAATACTATCCGATTGGCGCATGACTACCAATACGTGATTGATTTGGCCCACGTCATTTTTTAAAGGGGTTAAGTTGATATGTAGCAGAGCATTAACCGGGCGCGCTGAGTAAACCTGAGAGGGAAAGTTTAGTTCAGCGCCATTCAGAGATTCCTGCACGCGGGGTTTTATTAAACTGAAAGCATCTTCGCCTTCAATCTGGCTGATACAGGCGCCGACTACCTTTTCGCGCGGCAATTCGACGACGTCCAGATAGGCCTGGTTGGCAATCAGATAGCGAAACTGACGGTCGACGACTAGAATAGGATCCGTTAAAAGATCGAAAACATGCTGATAAAGCGCAATGTTTTCAATGGAAATATCTGTAAGACAGTTCTCTATGTCCATACGGCCTAATTTGCAAGGTTGGCTTTTATTTTATAAGTTGAAACAATTGAGACCATCGCTGATTGTCCAGCAGTGTCCGTGAAATAGTCGCGTTGCGCCTATTTAAAGCTCCCCTCAAAAGTATATATTAAGAATAGACGCTAATATGGAAATTGCAATATTGTGAATGGCATGCGCACGCTGATCTGACTGGCAGTTTTCTGAGCATATGAAAACAAAATTGTTATGTGAATATTTCCAATAATTCTATGGTTTATCAGTCAATTAGTTGCACTTAACCATAAAAAATGTAGTATGGGCGCGCCTTAAAAAGTAAACGTCGTGGAGTCGAAAGAGCTGAATCATGAGTGAACCGAAAAGTAAAAATATTGTTTGGAGTGAAAGCAAGGTCGAAGCAGGACAGCGGGAGCAGCTGCAGGGTAACAAACCGGCGACCTTATGGTTTACCGGATTATCAGGTTCCGGCAAATCTACTCTGGCAGTCGCTACGGAACTGGCGTTGATTGAACGGGGCATCAATGCTTTCATTTTAGACGGTGATAATGTTCGCCATGGCCTCAATAGCAATCTGGGGTTTTCGCCGGAGGATCGTACGGAAAATATTCGTCGTGTCGGTGAAGTCTGCAAGCTTTTCTGTGATTCCGGGATGATCGTGTTTTCTGCCTTTATTTCTCCCTATCGTGCTGACCGCGATCTGGTCAGGGAAAAACATCCACAGGGTCAGTTTATTGAGGTGCTGATTGATGCGCCGCTCGAGGTGTGTGAAAGTCGTGACGTGAAAGGGCTTTATGAAAAGGCACGGGCTGGCGAAATTCCAGAGTTTACTGGAATATCGGCGCCCTACGAAGCACCTAATAACCCTGAGATCACGGTCAATACAGCGCAACACGGTCTTGATGAGTGTGTGAAACAGGTTATCGATTATCTAGAGCTTAAAGGCATCATCCCCAGCGCTTGAGTGAATCGACTAACGAGGGTCTGTCAGTAGGCAATGTGAGGACTTCCATGAAATACCAAAAGGAACTTGAAGTTGCGATCCAGGCGGTGCGCGCTGCGGCGAATGTTTGTCGCCGGGTACAGCAAAACCTGGTGAGCGCTGATACCCTGGAGAAGCAAGATAAAAGTCCTGTGACAGTCGCCGATTTTGCTGCTCAGGCGATCGTTTGCGCCTATTTACATCAGGCGATGCCTTTGGATCCGGTGGTTGGTGAAGAGGATTCGCTGGATCTCCAAAATCATGATCAGGCACCGTTACGACATGCTGTCGTGACCCATGTGGCAGAAGAGATGGAAGGGGATCTGGACGAAGCCCAGGTAATGAACTGGATTGATCATGGCAATGCCGATGCCAGTCATGAGCGTTTTTGGACCCTGGACCCCATTGATGGGACTAAAGGGTTTCTGCGCGGGCAGCAATATGCTATCGCCCTGGCGCTGATTGAGAAGGGTGAAGTGGTTCTTGGTGTGCTTGGCTGCCCCAATCTTAATATGGGTGAGCAGCGGGGATGCTTGTTGACAGCGACAACCGATAGCCAGACCAGGATCTATCCGCTGGATGATGTTAATGATCAGGGTCAGGTGATGCACATCGATCAGCTTGCCGAAGCCAGTCAGGCGCGTTTTTGTGAATCGGTGGAGTCGGGGCATTCCAATCAGAGTGAATCAGCTCAGATTGCTCAGCTTTTGGGAATAGAGGCGCAGCCTTACCGCATCGACAGTCAATGCAAATATGCGGCGGTTGCGCGTAACGATGCTTCGATTTATTTGCGCCTGCCTACCGATGCGGCTTACCAGGAAAAAATCTGGGATCACGCAGCTGGTAAAATTATTGTTGAAGCGGCGGGTGGTCAGGTGACGGATATGCATGGCCAGCCACTGGATTTCAGTCGAGGCCGATTTCTGGATGCCAACCAGGGCGTGGTCGCCACTGGTGGAGGAATACACCAACAGGTTATCGATGCGATTAAACAGGTGCGTGGCTAGTGATGGTGACCACCAAACCGATACCAGTAAGAATTTTGGAGTAAAGAAATGATTAAACCCTATGGGTCTGAAGACCTGAGCCCGCTATTTGTTTATGATTCTGAAAGGCATCATGAGCTGGCTAGCGAGGCCGAGACGTTGCCTGCATTACTGCTTAATTCAGCGGCAGCGGCCAATGCCGTGATGCTGGGCGCCGGCTATTTTAACCCCCTTCAGGGCTATATGAATTTAGCTGATACGGTTAGCGTGGCGGAAAATATGGCCACCACCGAAGGGCTGTTCTGGCCCGTGCCGATTGTTAATGTGACGCAGGATGTGCAAGCGATCTCCGGTGCCAAGCGGATCGCTCTCAGGGATCCCAATATCGAGGGTAATCCTGTTGTCGCCATACAAGATGTGGAAGCGATTGAGGAGGTCTCCGAGGAACAGATTCTGGCGATGGCGGAAAAAATCTTTGGCACCACTGATAGTGATCATCCGGGTGTGGCAACCTTTACCGGACTGGGTCGCTTCCTGGTTTCCGGCCCTATCCAGGTGCTTAATTTCAGCTATTTCCAACAGGATTTTCCGGATACTTTCCGTACAGCCGTCGAGATTCGTAATGAGATTCAGGAGCGTGGCTGGGAAAAGGTTGTGGCCTTCCAAACCCGCAACCCGATGCACCGAGCCCATGAAGAGCTGTGTAAAATGGCTATGGAAGCGGTCAATGCGGATGGCGTGTTGATTCACATGTTGCTGGGTAAACTGAAGCCGGGCGATATTCCTGCGCCAGTACGTGATGCTGCGATTCGTAAAATGGTGGAGCTTTATTTCCCTAAAAACAGCGTGATGATTACCGGCTATGGTTTCGATATGCTCTACGCTGGCCCTCGCGAAGCGGTGTTACATTCCATTTTCCGCCAAAACAGTGGTTGTGCACACTTTATTGTGGGACGCGATCATGCCGGGGTTGGCGATTATTACGGTGCATTTGAAGCGCAGGAGATCTTTGATCAGCAGGTGCCCGAAGGTGCGCTGGGTATTGAGATTTTCAAAGCTGATCATACTGCCTATTCCAAAAAACTGAACAAGGTCGTGATGATGCGCGATGTGCCAGATCACGGTATGGATGATTTTGTTATTCTGTCCGGCACTAAAGTACGACAGATGTTGGCGGCGGGTGAAGATCTGCCCCAGGAGTTTGCGCGTCCGGAAGTGGCAAAGATACTTATGGCACACTATCAAAGCTAAAATTGATATCCTCTGCAATCGGTGGGCACTGCAAAAACGGTGCTCATCGATTACATAAATTACGCTAATTCCTAAAACACTCCACTGACTATCCCTGTTATAATTTCGCACTTTATGACGATCGCCGGCACCAGGCGCAGAAATTATTCTTATGGATGTTACCCCAATTCTGGACGCTCTCAACGAATCGCAGCGCAAAGCTGTTAGTCTGCCCTGCGCCGCCAGCGCTTTAGTGCTTGCGGGTGCCGGAAGCGGCAAAACCCGTGTGCTGGTAAGACGTATTGCCTGGCTTATTCAAACAGAAGCGATCTCTCCCCATAGTATCCTCGCGGTTACCTTCACCAATAAAGCGGCAAAGGAGATGCGCAATCGCATCGAGGAGTTGCTGGGTATGTCGGTGCAGGGGATGTGGGTGGGCACTTTTCATGGCCTGGCACACCGTCTGTTAAGAGCCCATTGGCAGGATGCCAAGCTACCGCAGAATTTTCAGATTCTTGATTCGGATGACCAGCTGCGTGTAGTGAAGCGAGTCATGCGAGCGCTCAATATTGATGACAGTCGCTGGCCACCCAAACAGGCGCAATGGTTTATTAATGCGCAAAAAGATGAAGGCCTGCGTGCGGCCTTTGTTCCCGAGCAGCTGGATCCTTATAGTAAAACCATGCGTGCTATTTATGCGGCCTATGAAGATACCTGTAACACTACGGGGATGGTTGATTTTGGTGAACTACTGTTGCGTGCGCACGAACTGTGGCTAAACAATCCTCGGTTGTTGAAGCATTACCAGGAGCGTTTTCAACATATTCTGGTAGATGAGTTTCAGGATACTAATACGATTCAGTACGCCTGGTTGCGGGTACTGGCCGGAGGTGGCAGTCGAATCACGGTAGTGGGTGATGATGACCAGTCCATTTACGGTTGGCGTGGCGCGAAAATTGAAAATATCCAAAAATTCTCACACGATTTCCCCGACACGCAAATGATACGGATGGAGCAGAATTATCGCTCCACTAGCACTATTCTCAATGCAGCGAACCGGGTGATTGCCAATAATCAGGGGCGGCTGGGCAAAGAGCTGTGGACCGAAGGCAACGAAGGGGAGCCTATTTCCCTGTACGCCGGGTTTAACGAAATCGATGAGTCGCGCTTTATTGTGGGTATAATCGAGGATGCCTTTAAACAGGGGCGAGCCTATAGCGATTGTGCGATTCTCTATCGTTCCAATGCGCAATCCAGGGTTTTGGAAGAATCGTTACTGCGCGCAGGGATACCCTATCGCGTGTATGGTGGGCAGCGCTTTTATGACCGTCTTGAAATTCGCAACGCCCTGGCCTATTTGCGGCTAATACTTAATCGTGACGATGATGCGGCTATTGAGCGGGTGATTAACGTGCCTACTCGTGGCATTGGCGGCAAAACCGTCGACCTGTTGCGGGCCGAAGCCCGACACGGGGGCGTATCCGTATGGCGTGCCGCACAACAGCTGATCACCTCGAAGGCAATTACCGCCCGCGCCGCCGCAGCGCTGCAAGGGTTTATCGACCTGATTGATCAGCTGGATAAGGATACGACGGATCTGCCCATGCATGAACTGACAGATCATGTGCTGGAAAAGAGCGGCCTGCTGGAATATCACCGTCAGGAAAAGGGCGAGAAAGGTCAGGCGCGAGTAGAAAACCTGGAGGAGCTGGTCAGCGCCACCCGCGCGTTTTCCGCTGACGCGTATGATGCCGAGGGTATGACGGAGCTGGGTGTGTTTATTGCACAGGCCGCGCTGGATGCGGGAGAGGCGCAAGCTGACGAGCATGATGACTGTGTGCAGATGATGACCCTGCACTCAGCCAAGGGTCTAGAGTTTCCGCTGGTATTTCTGGCGGGTATGGAGGAAGGGCTATTTCCCCATAAAATGTCGATGGAAGATCCCAGTGGACTGGAAGAAGAGCGGCGGCTTTGCTATGTCGGGATTACCCGAGCTATGCAGAAACTCTATATGACCTATGCAGAAAGCCGTCGTTTACACGGCAGCGAGACCATGAACCGCCCTTCCCGCTTTATTCGTGAAATTCCTGCTGAATGTATCAATGAAATTCGCTTTAAAAGCAAAATCAGCAAACCCGTTAGTTTTAACCAGCAATCTGGAGGCAGTCCATTTGCCGGGTATCAAATTCCGGATACCGAATTTCATCTGGGTCAGCGGGTTCTGCACAACATATTTGGTGAGGGTGTGGTACTCAATTTTGAGGGCCAGGGTTCGCAGGCTCGAATTCAGGTTAATTTTGATAAAGAAGGCAGCAAGTGGTTGGTTGTTGGTTATGCAAAACTGCAAGCAGTTTAGCGCTCAAGGTCAGCTAAACTTTTAGAAAAAACCGATTACAGAGGGAAGTTATGAAAGTAACAAGAATAAGGGCTTTAATGTGGGCGCTGCTCTCAACTTTGCTAGTGGCTTGTGGGGGGAATCAAGAGTCATCATCTGCTGCTAAGACAGCACAGCAGCCGCAACAGGTGATTAATTGGAAAATGGTCACCACCTGGCCGAAAAATTTTCCGGGGCTAGGTACCGGCGCGAATTACATGGCCAAAGCCATTACCGAAATGAGTGGCGGTAGACTTGAGGTCAAAGTATACGGCGCCAACGAATTAGTGGGTGCGCTGGAGGTCTTTGATGCGGTCTCGCGCGGCACCGCGGAAATAGGTCATGGCGCGGCGTACTATTGGAAAGGCAAGTCTGTCGCGGCGCAGTTTTTTACCGCCGTACCCTTTGGTATGAACGCACAGGAGATGGCCGGCTGGCTCTACTATGGCGGTGGCATGGAGCTATGGGAAGAGGTCTACGAGCCCTTTGGCCTGGTGCCGCTGGCAGCTGGAAATACCGGAACTCAGATGGGAGGCTGGTTTAATAAGGAGATTAATTCCATCGAGGATCTCAAGGGGTTGAAAATGCGCATCCCTGGTTTAGGTGGCGAAGTATTTAGCCGTGCCGGAGGCGTATCAGTGCTGGTGCCCGGTGGAGAAATTTTCCCCTCAATGCAAACCGGTGCACTGGACGCCACCGAATGGGTGGGTCCTTATAACGACCTGGCTTTCGGGTTGCACAAAGTGGCTAAATATTACTATTATCCCGGCTGGCAGGAACCCGGTCCGATCCTGGAAGCCATGGTCAACAAGCAAGCCTTTGACGCCCTGCCCGCTGATTTGCAAGCCAT
Source organism: uncultured Gammaproteobacteria bacterium (assembly GCA_965366515.1). GTDB lineage: Bacteria > Pseudomonadota > Gammaproteobacteria > Pseudomonadales > IMCC2047 > JAJFKB01. The sequence continues at coordinate 9,252 of CBDUGR010000037.1, forward strand.
CGTGCGTGAAGCGGCCAAAGCGACCCATATGGATATGCTAGCCAACTACACAGCTGAAAATAACCGGGCATTGAAAACCCTGGTGAATGAGCATGGTGTGCAGCTGCGAAGATTTCCCGACGAAGTTCTCGACAGATTAAGGGAGATTTCCGTACAGGTGCTGGATGAAGAGGCGGCGAAGGATCCGTTGACGCAAAAGGTTTACGATTCTTTTAAAGCATTTAATCAGCAAGTGGTTAATTGGCATCGGATTTCTGAGCAGGCGTATTTTGAGGCTCGGACAGAGGACTAATTTTGCTCGACTTATGCTTGAGAGTGGTCGCGAAGCTAACATTTAAATCTGGATAGCGTTAACCTCGAGTTATTTTATTCAGTCTAGTGTCAGAATAATTTACAAACGAATTCTCTCGCCCATAACCAGCATAACATATGTCATTGATATTTAATGTGATGTTGGTTGTGGCATGTATATTGTATGTTGCCTGGCTTCATTCCAAGGCTGGTAACAATCAATAATGAAAAGGGAAATAATAATGAGAATTAATCAAACGAACCGTATTCTTTCGGTTGTTTACACGGGTGTGCTTCTAGTAGCTACAATTTTGGCAATACCGACAGTGGCAAACGCCGCCGCTATTACTATCTACGACCAGAACTTTGAGTCGCCCGCAGGGTTCTTGAATGGCTCCGGCAGCAACCAGTGAATACTTTGTATGGTGGTCAGCCGGTGGGCTTTTTTTTCGCACAAACTTACACTGTAGAAACCGCGCTGCTGACGGGGAATCAGGCATTTGGAACTGGGTATTCGGATGCAACGAACACAGGAGGAAATTATGCTGTCGGAATGTTATCGAATGTACAAAATGATTTACTTGGTCTGTCCTTCGATATCGGTAGCTACAACTTCTTTAATTTCGCTATCGACATTTCAAGCTTAGGGCTAGATGGTCCCAGCGGCCCATTCGTGAACGGAGATTTACCGAAATTCAAGTTTACTCTTTTTGATAATCCATCGGGTACGTCAACCACAGGGTCAGGCACTGAATTAGATTCAGCGGAACTGATCGGAAAATTGTCGGAACAACATGTGCTCGACTGGACGCATGGGGTATTTGCCTTTGATACAAGCAACTCGACGAATGGTAATGTGACTTTACAGGTAGATCTACTGCAAGGAGGTTATGCTGTATTTGACAACTTTAAGATCACTGCATCCGATGAGGCGCTAGGGGGAATCAGCACGGTGCCGGTTCCAGCGACTATATGGTTGTTTAGTTTTGGTTTAATAGGAGTTATAAGTTTAGCTAGGCGAAAGATTAGCTAGGTCATAGTATAAAATTCATTCAACGGCTCTTTCGAGAGCCGTTGTCTTTTCGCAAAAGGCCGCGGTACCCTATTTGCCATGCCATTACGCTCAGTATGTTAGTTCTTCGT
>CBDUGR010000038.1:0-10594 GCA_965366515.1 uncultured Gammaproteobacteria bacterium
GTATGAGCACGATCTGCCGCAGAGATACCTGTAGTCACACCCTCTGCTGCCTCAATCGATACCGTAAAATTGGTCGAATGCTGGGCGTTATTATCGTATACCATCAGAGGCAAGCGTAATTGACTGCAACGCTCCGGTGTCAAGGTTAGGCATATCAGTCCACAGGCGTGACGCGCCATAAAATTGATCACATCCGGCGTCACCATTTCAGCGGCAATAATTAAATCACCTTCGTTTTCTCGATCTTCATCATCCATGAGGATGACCATTTTACCTTGCTTGATCTCTTCGATCAGCTCGGGAATAGTATTGAGTTCCATTGAATATACGTCTTCTTACTATGGGAAAGTGAGTCATTCTACACAAGTAATATATTTCTCGCTAAGTCTATTGTCATGATTTCTCGATCAGTATTGGAGAAGAGCCCTACCTGGCAGCTAAACACCCTTTTTATTGACGCTGCATCTTGTTTCATAAGCCAAACTGCAGATCTGATTATTTTCATTTATTGACTGTTTAATTTGACTTCAGGTGATGAATTAAATTTATAATGAGCTGTCTCAAAGGCTGAATTATTTACCTTTTTTGATTGCTCTAGGGAGATTGGCGTTTGTCTTTGCACAATATCATAGATGATAATATTGAGGCATTGCATGCAGGCACCTGCGTTCTTCAACAAGTAACGTCAGAGCAGTTTACCGAGGTAGCCCAACCCTACTTTAGCGCATCCGCCGGCAAACACTTTCGGCACATTCTGGATCACTATCTTAGCTTTTTTAAAGGCATGCGCGAATTGCGTATCGAGTATGACTTAAGAGCGCGAGAACTGCGCGTAGAGCAGGATAAAGACTATAGTTTGCAGCTCATCAAAAGCATTATCTCTCAGCTAAATCTGCTTAAATCGTCAACTATCACCGATAGCCCCTTGCAGGTACTACTAACGACCTCTACCAAAACCACTAAACCCTCTGCTGTACCCTCGTCAATTGCGCGGGAGTTGGTATTTTTGCAGGGCCACACTACCCATCATTTCGCGATTATTGCCAGTATTTTGAAATTGCTGGATGTTCCTGTCAGTGATAGCTTTGGTGTGGCGCCCTCCACCCTGATGTATGAAAGAGGCATAACGTGTGCACCGCATCCTGGTTAATTTCCAAGGATAGCTATCAGGTCTTTTTCAATCGCGATGAGTTAAAATCGCGATTGAAAGCCAGGCGGCCGCTAAAACAGGAAAAGCTCAAAGTGAGGTATCTGTCTCCTATTGATACAGATGCCGGCGGCACCTGGATTGGTGTCAACGAGTATGGCATTACGCTCTGCTTGCTGAACAATTATTCCACCGCAGCACCGCAGGAAACGCGTAACTATAAGAGTCGCGGTCACATCATCAGTTCAGTAATGCACTTAGATAACGTATGCAGCGTAATCTCCTATCTGGAAAGGACTGACCTGGCATATTTCCGACCCTTTGATCTACTTGTTTTTGGGCTTCTCAATAAACCCTGCAGGCTAGCCTGGAATGGCGAAAAAAAGAGCTTCGACAAGCAAATCAAAATGCCGTTAACATCCTCATCTTTCAATACAGAGCAAGTAATTCAATCCCGGGTTAATCAACTCCGTCTCGCAGAGAGTTCGTCCGAGGAAAAGCTTATTGAGCTTCATGCAAGCCACTACCCGGAGAAAAGTGCACACTCGATATGCATGCACAGGGATGATGCCGGCACCGTCAGCTTTAGCCATATAACAGTAAGTAATACTCTTATCACATTCGAATACAAAGACGGGGCTCCTTGCGAAGCTGTTTCAAAATCAATGGTGACGCTTAACAGGTAACAGCGATAGAAACATAAAAGCAAAGCAGGCGCATAAGTACTGAGGTTGAGTAAAACCAAACCCCTTATCATGCATCTACAGGCATTAAATATATTCCTTGCTACAGGACAATAGAATGCTCCACCAGAATCGTTTGCAAAATACACCGCCTCACTTTCAGGAGTATCAGGCGGGTCACTATAGTGTAAGACTCGCAACATGTGCTGAGGAACTGGCCGAGGCACAAGCCCTGCGTTACCGTGTTTTTTATCAGGAAAAAAAGGGACAGCCAACTGACGAAATGCAGCGATCACAGCGCGAGGTTGATGAATGGGATGATATTGCTTATCACATCATTGTCACGGATCAAAATAGTGCAGGAGCAATCGTCGGCACACTGCGCCTGGTCAGCAACGATTGTTTGGGCCCCAATCAGTGCTTTTACACGGAAAAAGCATTTGATCTGCACAAACTGAAAGATAATTATGATCGTATATTGGAACTCAGCCGATACTGTATCGATCCACAGGGAAGAAGCGGAATTATACTGATGCTGATATGGAAATTTGCAATGAAATTTATCATAGATAACAAGTACCAACTGATGCTTGGGTGCGCCAGTTTTCCTGGAACTGATATTGCGCAACACCGGGAAATATTAACCTATTTATATCAGCAAAATTTAGCACCCGAATCACTGCGTCCGCATCCAATAAGCCGAGAAGCAGTTGCCATAAGCTCATTAGGACTGAAAAATTCAGAGTGGAACCACGCTAAAAAGGCTGTACCAACTCTACTCAGGGGCTACTTAAAGTTGGGAGCGAAGATCAGTGATGCCGCCATTATTGACCCTCACTTTAATACCGTATTCGTCTGCATTTATGTTGATGCCGCTGAAATGCTCAAAGATAAACATACGCTGGTGCCAAGGTCGTAGAGCATTATATTGAATATGGATAAATCACCCTACTCGCTAATCAGAAGCATTTTTCGGCTATCTATTCTTGCTTTCTGGTGCGTTATAGCCCCGCTCCTCTATTTCCTGCTCAAAATAATCTGTCACAAAAGCGCGGAACGTATACCCATGCTGTTTCATCAGGGTTGCGCACTTATCCTTGGCCTCCATATTACCCAAAAGGGAAAATGCGTCACACATCGACCGACGCTATTTGTAAGCAACCATGTATCCTATCTGGACGTGTTTGTTCTCGGGGGCATAGTACCGGGTTGTTTTATTGCCAAATCAGAGGTCGCACACTGGCCAATATTGGGCCGACTGGCACGCATTCAGAATACTCTTTTCTTTGAACGCAAGGGCAGCAAAGCACACAGCCAGATCACTATCATGTCTAATCATCTTTCAAATAAAGGTAATTTGATCCTGTTCCCGGAAGGTACCAGCACGGAAGGCACCCATGTCGAACCCTTTAAAAGCAGCCTTTTTCATGCTGCGGAAATCGCTCAGAATACACTGATACAGCCAGTCGTGATCGGCTACACCAAGTGTCAAAATAATCCAATGAACAAGGAGATCAGGGATTGTTTTGCCTGGTATGCAACTATGCCCTTCGCTTCCCATTTTTTAAAAATGGCCGGAATGCAGTCTGCACAGGTAGAACTTATTTTTCTCGATCCAGTCAAAATACAGGACTTCAACTCACGCAAAGACTGCGCAGAATATTGCCAAAAGCAAATTGCGGAGGTGCTGGAAGCAACACTTTTAGCAGCGGAAACCACCGCATATGGTGAAGGAAACCAACTGTGATTTTCAGATTACTGGCCACAGACCTAGCGAGGAAACTGGCTCTCGTCTTAATATTCACCTGCAGCGTTCCTGCATTTGCCATCGATGCAATTAATAGTACGTTTTTTGGCAATCTGGCTATCGAAGGCTACGATCCTGTCGCATATTTCACTGTTCACAAAGCAGTAAAGGGCAAAAGCCAGCATGAACTCGAGTGGATGGGTGCCAACTGGCGATTTTCCTCTGCAAAAAACCTCGGGTTATTTAGGGCGAATCCAACAAATTATGCTCCACAATATGGTGGATATTGCGCTTACGCTGTATCACAAAATAATATTGCCGGCATAAAACCAGAGCTCTTTACAATCCATGAAAATAAACTCTACCTAAACTATAGCAAGCCGGTTAATCGGAAATGGCTTCAGAATAAAAGCCACTTCATCACTCAGGCCAATCGATATTGGCCGCAACTATTGGCCAAATAATGCCTGCCGCGAAAAAATGTTCTGTAAAGGCAACGCGCTCCGGCCTCATCAAGTTAAAAATACGATCCCTGCTGTCCTGCATTGCGGCTCTTCTTTGTTACGGTGGCTGGGCCTTCTATGCCAACCAAGATTATGGCTTCAATGTGGCGTCCAAAGCTGCGCTCACGCAGGGTAGTTATAGCTTTATTCTAACCTTGCTGCTTTCGGGTGTGATGGAGTATTTCTATCGAATATGGCGTCGCCAAAAATGGCGCTACCCAATAACTGTTGGTGCAACCTGCCTGACATTGTACGCTACTTCCTGGGGCGTCAACGCACTGCTGGGTACTCCGGAAATACTGGTAACAATTTTCCCCGGAGCCGTCATAGGCACCGTTTACACTGTTTGTTACTGTATGGTGCTGAGCAAAGCATTTGCGGGAAATCACCCGCTCACCGATACCGTCCAAAAGATTAGAACAACATAAAGTCTACCGGCACAAACTCATTTTTTATGATTTCTTCCTGTGTTGGCTCCGCCAGGTACTGACGCATAATCTGTTCGTAGTGTCGTACTTGCTGCACATATCGCACTGGCTCCGACCCCCTGGCGTAACCGTATTTGAGGAACTTGTAATAACTTGGATCGCTCAGTAGGGGCAGCGCCTTCTTTACATCGTGCCAACGATACGGATTATGCCCAAAATGGCGAGCCAGTTTTTGAGCATCCCGCAGATGTGACAAACCAACGTTATAAGCGGCCAAAGCAAACCAGGTTAAATCGGGTTCCTCAATATGTTTCTTTAATTTGGATTTCAATTTGGCAAGATACTTCGCCCCTCCCATGATGCTCTGTTCGGCATGCAGCCGATTCTTTATGCCCATGGATTTGGCGGTAACCAGGGTAAGCATCATGATACCCCTGACACCGGTCGGACTTTTAGCCTTCGGGTTCCAATGTGACTCCTGATACGCCTGGGCCGCCAAAAGAAATTCCGGAAGGTTATACGTTTCTGCCGCTTTTTGAAAATCCGATTGATACCGTGGGTAATGCGATTCCAGTCGACGGATAAACGCAGCGGTATCCACATAGTCAAACAGGGATACATGTCCATAGTACTGTTCCTGCACCCTTTTTATTTTTGTGGCCGCTACACTACTGTTAAACCAGTCATTGACCGCTGTCTGCAAAGACTCAGATCCCTTGGGCAATACCCACGCAAGCTGATCTGGTGATCCCAACGTAAAACGAACTTTTAGTTCAGGAAAATAACGTTGATTTATCGCAACAATATTTGAGTCCATTACGGTACATCCCACTTCCCTCTTCCACACTTTTTCCAATAATTGTTCGGCACTCACGCCATCTGTAGTGCGCCAACTCAAATCGGGATACTCTTTCTGTAATTTCTTCAATCGTTCCTCATAACTGCTCCCGGCGATAACAACTAAATCAACATCGCTGAGGTCTGATACTTTTTTGGGACGAGCTCCACCTCTCCGACAGACCACCTGCTGACTGACCTGCTGGTATGTGTCACTAAAAAGAAAAAGCTGTTTACGCTGTTCAGTTATGGATAAACCCGCTGCCGCAATATCACCTTCTCCGGCAGTAACGGCATCAAGAAGCTCTGCTACACTAAGCTTTATCACGAAATGGGGTGTAACCGAAATAGCATTGGCAAACGCGGTGATTAATTTGTATTCAGGCCCTGATTCGCGACCGTCCCTGTCCGTATAAAAAGTGCTAGGATTATTTTGAGTGAGTACTATCAGCTTTCCACTACGCTGGATCTCTTCGAGGCTACGGACGTTATTTGAAACAGCATTGGTTCCGAATTTTATAGCCAATAGCAGCAGCATGGATATGAGAACCAAAACAGCAGTGTCTATACGTAAACGCGGCATACCCCCAGACTGATCTCCTTAATAGCTACCTGAATTATTAGAACTGAATTCAACGGGATGCACAAGGTATGATCTACAGCATATTCAGATTTCGGCAAGCCAGAGTCTAATCATCTAATTAATCTCAATAGCCCCTGGATCAAGATTTCATGAGAAAGTCTTTCGCCGAATTAATTTTAGCTGCCAAATAATTGCTGCCACCACGATCAGGATGAAAACGCTGAATCAACTGTCTATGTGCGGAAATGATATCCTTCTCTTCCACAGGGTCCTTCAGACCCAGAATATCCAGTGCCTGGGTACGTGTCATTTCCTCGCACATTACCGGACCATACGAATTATTGTTTTCGCCACTGTCATTGTCACGCCATTGTGTTTCGTATTTGCGATCAAGATACGCTGCCAGTAACGATGCGGAATCCGGGTCTTTAACAAGGCATTCCTTAAACAACACCTTGAGCTGCTCCAGATCCAGATCACTAAGTGCGTGCCCCTGATGCTCCCCATGCAATATTACGCCAGAAATTTCCCCCGTATCATGATTGAGTTCCATTTTAAAATAATGACTTTCAACGCTGGATTGCTGACCTTGGCTTGGCCTTCCGTTATTTTGTGCTGCACCAAATGCGGCTCTAATAGATTTCAGTATATGTAGAAAACGGATTAGCGAAAACGCCCTCCCAAGCAGAGGAACCAGCCCAGCAATCAGGGCATACAACCAATGCAGACGACCTGTAACAGCTGCCAAAAGTAGCAGTGCGATCAGAAAAATCACCAGCCAATAGGCAAACTTCTTAGTGAATTGGTGAGGATTTTTGTTATATCGCTTACGTAAGATGAAATAGAGCAACGCAATCGCTGCCAATACAATAATGAATCGCAAGTCATTACTCCCTATTTAGATTCCAGTTGACTTGCAAGATGCTCAAGAAAAGGTGTTTTCTGACTATACTCCAAAGCCGCTTGCCTACCGCCGGTTGCAAACAAGGCGACAGCTTTTAACAATTCCGTTAACTGCTGGGCACTTTGCTGATCGAAACTACAGTGGGCTCCGCCGGAAAGACGCGCCATTTCTCTGAACGCGTTGCTGGCAACTGGATCACCCCCTTCCTGAAACAAAAAAACCGGAACACCCTTGATTCCCAGCTTGCCCGCCAATTGGCATAACTCATCTATATTCTCTTCCATGCAGTCTCCCACGAAAACCAGTGCATCAACGGCTGAAGCATCGGCCTCGCGAAGCGTGTGCTTTAAGACTCTGGCAATCTGCGTCTGACCACCCATACAGGCAACTTTTGCCATCGCCTTGTGCAAACTAACGGCTTCCTGCATCCATCTACTCGTCTTACACTCATTGTAGCCTCGATAGAAGCAAAGCTGTACGGCTAGCTTTCCCTTGGCGACAACCGTCTCAAACATATTACGCTGCAAATGACATGCAAGATCCCATGATGGCTGTCTGCTGGCTGTGGCGTCCATTGCAAATATCAGTCGTCCGGTATGTTCAGTGCTCGGGTCACTGGACATCTCTTTGACCTTTGATACAAAGGCCTCTATTTCAGCGCTGCTTCCCGGTTTACGGATACTTTTATCGTTCATGGAAAACTACTCAGCCTTGGAGATCGAAATTAAAATATATCCCAAAAATACAGCCAGCGACACTATTTTAGGACCCAATAAAATACGCCATATTCAAGGTAAATCCCGACAACAGATGACACGCCATCCTGATAGCCTTGATGATTTCGTTAGAACAGATTACCTGGTGCGGGTTAATGATGCCTTCATCAAGTCTCTGCCTATAGCTGAGCTCGAGTTTACCCAGATGTTGTCCAAAGATGTTGGCAGCAAACCTTATCGACCTGCTGAGCGCCTCATACTCAGCACCTAAGGCTTATTCTCAAAAGAATGATAAAGCCTTGGGCGTAGTGTAGCTACCGCGCCTGATGCAAAAAAATCAGACTTATTTGCCAGTACCAGAAAAACAAAACCCCACCGAGATTCGATAGGGTTTCGAGAGGCTGACGCCCGGAAATGGAATTTTAAACAACAAGCTATAAAATTTACGGTAGCTGCGTGGACCCCATCAGGAATCGATCAATTTCGCGTGCGGCACCACGTCCTTCATTAATACCCCACACCACAAGAGACTGACCTCTTCGGCAATCGCCCGCTGCATATAACCCAGGTACCGATGTATTGAACTGATCATACTCCGCTTTATAGTTACTGCGCTGATCCAGTTCCAAATCCAGCTGATCAACAACATAATGTTCAGGCCCTAAAAAGCCCATTGCGAGCAAAATCAGGTCAGCCTCCCAGACTTTTTCCGTCCCCGCTATCTCCTGAAATGTCATCTGTCCATCTTTTTGAACCCATTCGATGTTAACCGTTTTAATCCCTGTCAACTGCCCCTGTTTATTCCCTACAAACTCTTTTGTCAGTATCGAATAAGTACGGGGATCATTACCAAATTTGCTTTGGGCCTCCGCATGGCCATAATCCACACGCATGATTTTAGGCCACTGTGGCCAAGGATTATTAGGCGCCCTTTGCGCGGGAGGTTCTGACAATAATTCAAAATTAACTACCGACTTACAGCCGTGACGGATTGAGGTTCCGATACAATCCGTTCCAGTGTCACCACCACCAATAACGATTACATTTTTATCTTTCGCCGAAATATAATTGCCGTCATCCAGGCCGGAATCGAGCAGGCTTTTGGTATTGGCCGTCAGGAAATCCATCGCAAAATGAATGCCCTGTAGCTCCCGGTTAGGCGCAGGCAAATCGCGCGGTTTGGTAGCACCTGTCGCTAACAGTACTGCATCATTGGCCTTTCTCAGCTCTTCGAGACTCACCGCATCCGCATCATTACCACCGACATTAATGCCTGTAACAAAAGTAACACCTTCATCACGCATCAGATTAACACGCCTTTCAACAACACCTTTTTCCAACTTCATATTCGGGATGCCGTACATTAACAGCCCACCTATTCGGTCTGCCCGCTCATACACCGTCACCTGATGCCCGGCACGATTCAACTGCATCGCCGCAGCTAGGCCAGCGGGCCCTGAGCCAACGATCGCAACATTTTTACCTGTCCTCGACGCCGGTGGCGTGGCTTTAACCCAGCCATTATCAAAAGCCGTATCAACAATCGCTTTTTCAATATTCTTAATAGTAACAGCCGGATTAGTAATGCCCAGCACACAAGCGCCCTCACAGGGGGCGGGGCAAACACGGCCTGTAAATTCCGGGAAATTATTGGTTTTATGCAATCTATTGATTGCATCTTCCCATCGCCCGTTATAGACCAAATCATTCCATTCGGGTATCAAGTTATAAACTGGACAACCCGTTTCGGACTGGCAAAATGGAACCCCACAGTCCATACAACGTGATCCCTGAGACCGCAAATGCTCTTCATTATGTTCGGTGTATAACTCTTTATAATCCCCTATACGAATCAGCGGATCCCGATAGGGTTCGGTTTTGCGATCAACTTCTTTAAATCCGGTAACTTTTCCCATACTTGCGTTCTCTCGAAATCCGGTTATTACAGTGCAGCAGAAACATTGGGGTTGCTTTGGCGGGCAGTTGAGCTGACATCCGCCTGCAGGGCCTGCTGTTTACGCTCTTCCAATACTCGTTTGTAATCCACGGGCATGACCTTCACGAACTGGCCCAAGCTAGACTGCCAATCCGCTAATATGCGCGCAGCCGCTTTCGATCCGGTATATTCCAGATGATTGGTAATTAGCTGTTTTAGCTCAGCAATATCCTCATCTTCTTCGACTCTCTCCAGATTAACCATACCCGGATTACATTTGTTAGCAAAATCCTTATCTGTATCGAGCACATAGGCGATCCCTCCACTCATTCCCGCCGCGAAGTTCCAGCCGGTTGCGCCCAGTACCACTACACGACCACCAGTCATGTACTCACAACCATGGTCTCCCACACCCTCTACTACCGCCATTGCACCACTGTTACGCACGCAAAAACGTTCTGCCGCAATACCATTAAAGTAAGCCTCGCCTGAGGTCGCGCCATAAAGCACAACGTTTCCGACAAGTATGTTTTCCTCAGCATTAAAAGTACTTTGTTTGGGTGGATAGACAACCACTCGACCACCACTGAGACCCTTGCCGACATAATCGTTGGTATCTCCTTCAACCTCGATTGTTACACCCTTAGCAAGAAAGGCGCCCAGACTCTGTCCGGCCGAACCATTTAATTTTATATGTACTGTATCATCTGGAAGCATAGCCTCACCCCATTTCTTGACGATCTGGTGTGACAGCATGGTTCCAACTACACGATTAATATTGACGACCGGGAGTTCCATCCGAACCGCTTCTCCCTTTTCAAGAGCAGGTTTGGCACGTTCGATAATCTCATTATCCAGCGCCAAATCAAGTCCGTGATCCTGTGCCATCACCTGATATACCTGAACATTTTCGTTGGGTTTCTCAGCAGGTGACAGTATCGAGGCAAGATCGATACCACTAGCCTTCCAATGCTCGACTGCTTTATCCATTTCCAGATAGTCAGTACGTCCGATCATTTCGTTTACAGTTCTGAACCCTAGTTTCGCCATAATCTGGCGCAGCTCTTCAGCGACCATGAACAAATAATTCACTACATATTCAGGTTTACC
>CBDUGR010000039.1:0-10587 GCA_965366515.1 uncultured Gammaproteobacteria bacterium
TTTCGCGCAAAGGTCTCTTATAAGTATATTTATTGCAGCCTGTATTGAATGGCTGAAAAAAAATGTAATACGCGCCTAACTAGGCGCGGACAATGCCGCAGCTGACGAACTTTAAGCACTCAATTAGCAAGCACAAAAAAGCCCCACCGAAGTGAGGCTTAATGTAATCGGAACTATGCTTTCTTGCGTCGTGCGAAGCCTAGTCCAGCAAGACCGAGACCGAATAAGGCTAGGGTGGCGGGTTCGGGGGCAGGGTTAGGGACACGGGCGACCCGAAATTCCGCTCCCCAATTGTTTCCACTGAGTCCAGAAATCGTCACCATCTGCAATAATGCGCCAGCTTTAGAGTACTCGGCTAACTTATTGCTGTTGTTTTCCACATACCAAAGCGTATCGGATTGGGCATCGTACGCAAGACTGCCACGCCCGCTGGTGTGTGCGAACGAGCTAAGCAGGGTTCCGTCCAGCAAATAGTTTTGGACGGCATTTTGGCCCGATATCCAGAGCGTATCGGATAAGGTGTCGAATGTGATTCCGTTGATATCGCTTATGCCGCTGGCCGTGAATATCGGGAACGAGTTCTGCCAGTCACTGTCAGCCTGGAAGACGGTGCCGGATGAACCGAACGACGTGACTGTATAATTGTTTATACCATCTGTCGCTCCATCAGCTCCAGCACGGGGGGTCCAAGGGGCTGTGTTACCAGTTGCGTTTCCAAAGAGATCATACTCTCTCGCCGTGGCTGCCCCCGTATAGGTTGCGAGCCATATGGAGTTACCGTTCACAGCAATGGGGAGTTCCAGGGATGAAGTCGCTACTTGATAGGTGATTGAAGTACCATCAAGTGCAAATAGAGTAGGCCCGTTGCTTCCGTCACCAGAAGTAACGTAAAGCGTATTGACTAGACTCGCATTTGCATTTAAAGAAATAAAAAATATGAAAGCTATGGTTAGCTGCCGAAGTTTCATTATTGACCCTCTGTGTAGGCTTTTGTCTTTATATAAGAACCGTTTGTGTTTTGATATTATCTAACCAAGCAAAAATCATTCCATTCAAAAAAATCAACAGCTTACAGAAAACCATATCTATAACTGTAAAATAACCTGACAGAATATAAAAATTATATTTTATAACAGTTTAACATTAGCCGCTTTAACATAATCCAGAACTAGCGCGACAATAGTTCTCTCATCAAAACACTAGGAGCGTGTTATATGTTAATACTCAGCCACAATATAAACCAATCCCTCAAAATCGGTGAAGAAATAACAGCCTAGGTTGTATCTATTGATCGTGGTCTCGTAAAGCTGGCGATTGATGCGCCGGAGTCAGTTCCTATTGTGCGAGACGATGCGAAAAACAGGGAAAGCGAACCTACAAACTGTCCATAAGCAAAATATAAATATTTAGTCGCGGATTTTTGCTATAAATTAGGGGAATTTGTCCTTAAGGACTTAGTGTTGCAAGGATCTCATGGTGCATAATTGTATTAAATATTCTTTTAATATCAGCAAGTTAATGGCGACCCGGAAGGGACTTGAACCCTCGACCTCCGGCGTGACAGGCCGGCATTCTAACCAACTGAACTACCGGGCCGCACTTAACTTAAACTGGTGGGTGGTACAGGGATCGAACCTGTGACCCTCGCCTTGTAAGGGCGATGCTCTCCCAGCTGAGCTAACCACCCAAACAACTGAGAGTGCGCATTTTATAGAATCTGGCCTCTAAGTCAAACATTAATAGCAAAAAATTAGGCACAGATTTCGATAACGACAAACTTACGAAAACCATCCTAATTGATTCATTAAATATTTACTTTTTACGGTTGCGGTTAGGGCCCCTAAATACCGTCCAACAAGATAAAAAACAAGAGATGTGGAGTCAAACCAGGGGTCCGATGTTAAAATGTCAAACTTCGAAATATCACTGAAGAAATTAACTAACCAATGGAAATATATAAAGAGTTTACATTTGAAGCCGCACATCACCTGCCTAACGTTCCTGCCAATCACAAGTGCCGACGTTTACACGGCCACTCATTTAAAGTCAGTATAGCCGTTGAAGGCGAAGTGGGTGACAAATCTGGCTGGGTAATAGATTTCTCTGATATCAAGAAAGCATTCGACCCTTTATATGATCAACTGGATCACTATTATTTGAATGAAATAGAGGGATTGGAAAACCCTACCAGCGAGAATCTGGCAGTATGGATCTGGATACGCCTCAAACCTGTTTTACCCGAACTCAGTCAGATAACTATTAAGGAAACCTGCACAAGTGGCTGCATATATCGCGGCAAATGAGTAATTGGGAAGTGTAATATCATTAATAATAAAAAAGCCGACTAACGTCGGCTTTTTTATTATATCTTTCAGTACGTACGCTTAGCTCAAGCCTTTTTTCAGCGCTCTTGCTCTATCCCGCTCTCCGCGCACATAGCGAATCCATTGATTCGCTGTCTTAATAGTCTGCTTATCTTTCTTACCAGCAGCCTTTTTGGCTTTCTCAAACTGTTGGATCGAATCTCCATACTTTTTAACATTGAAATAAGCCATACCCAACACAATGTGCGCCGTTTCAGGCTTCTTCAACTTGCCCTTTTTAAAGGCACTATTAACTGAGCTTATCGCTTTGTCCCAGTCTTCTACGTTAAGATAAGACTGCGCCAAGGAAGCATACATATCGCCAGTTTCCGATAACTTGGCTGCAGATTCAAATGCCGGAATAGCTTTTTTATCTTCTTTTGCCAAAGTCCAGCAATTGCCAAGCAATTTATAATTACGATCGGTTTCTTCTACTTTCTTTTCTTTCAATCCTTTTTCGAGAATCACGGCCGCACGATAAGGTCTTTCATTTTGCAACAGAAATTGTGCGTAAGTTACGAGCTCTGAATTTTTTACAAGCAAATTGGCATCATTCATCGCTGCAACAGTTGAATACTGGTTAAACTCTTGTTTGAGCTCACCATACATAGCGGCTAGCTGTGAATAGTATTCTTTCTTTGGATACTCGTGCGTTAAGGTTCTGAGAATTTCAAAGGTTTTATTGTAGTCTTCATGTTCGTAATACATGGCCCTCAAAAGTAGATACCAGTTCTCTTTGACCTGCTTTTCTCTGCTGCGGGTAATCTCAATCGCTTTTTCTACCGCAGGAATCGCTTTTTTGAAATCCTTAAGTTGGTAGTAGCCCTGCCCCAGTAATATGTAGGCATTCGCCCCTGGATTTTCGGCAACTTTGAACCATTCATTTAGCATTTCAACTGCTTTGCGATAGTCCTCCTGCACAAAATAAATCTGCGCTAAACTGTACAAAGTCCCTACTTCCAGTGCTTCCGGCAGATCGGGTTGCTTCAGTACATTCTGATAGGCTTCGATTGTCTTACGATAATTTTCCTGCGAATAGTAAATAAACGCATAAAAGTTCCACAACATAGCTTTCTCATAGCTGTTGTACTTATCGTACTTCTTGGGAGAACGAAGCTCATTGAGTGTTTCTATTGCCCCTGCGCTGTCACCTGCCTCATTTTTTTCCTGCGCTTCCTGCAACTTCTCATGAAGTTTCAGGCTGAGGGTTGGAGTTTTTTTGGTCTTTCGTTGGGAGTGTTTTTGCTCCTGCTCTTCCGCAAATGCTTGATTTGCTCCCATCTGACTTGAGAGAGGCGTCAGCACGAACATCGATATAATGCTCGCTACTGTAACACTACCCGCTTTTTTTAATAACTTTGTAGCTAAAGCCATAATCATATTTCCGCTTATTCAATCGCTATTCTTTTAGAGCAACCGATTAATCGATAGTCATAAAAGCCAATTTATTCAGCAATTTTAAAGGTGATTTTGTTTTGCACGCCTGCCACATCTACTGGCTCACCATCGATAATCTTAGGCTTGTACTTGAATTTCAGCGCGGCTTTGATGGCAGCATTATTGAAGATCGTTGTTGGATTGCCTTTATCGGTAAAGGCCTCCACCACAAACGGATCCGTTACTGTACCGGCCTTATTCACCGTAAACTCAACAATTACATATCCTTCTATGCCCCGTGACAGAGCCCGACTAGGATAGATTGGCGCCACCTTAACGATAGGCAAATATTCACCATCACTAGCCCCTAAACCAATTCCGCCCAAGTTGACGTTTGCACTAACCTGTACCGGAGCCATGGAAATACCACCGGTATCAGGTATCGAAGTATCCACTGGCGGGGGGGCCAAATCGGGTGGGGGCTGCTCAGGCTCATCAGGCTTCTCAGGTTTTTCTTCTTCCTGAATAACCTCCATCTCCCGCTCGGGCATGATAATATCTGCTATCTTTCTCGTCTCACCTTTCTCAATCTCACCCGTGCCCATCGCAATCAGCGCCTGCATCAGGAAAAACAAAGACAGTGTGGTGACCGCCGCAAGCAGAATCGCCAGGGGGTATTTAATTACCGAACCCATAAAGCTCTCCTGTTTTAATCTTCAGTTGCTAGCGATACGTCGAATACACCAGCTTCCCGGGCTGCATCCATTACCTTAATAATGATATCGGCAGTGGCTTTTTCATCTGCCTGAATAACGACCGCTCCTTCCGGATTTTCGGCGCGCAGCCTTTCTATATTTGACCGCACCGCTCGCACATCTATCCTTCTTTTATCAATCCAGATCTCCCCATTACCATTAACGGCAACCAGGATACTGGCGTTATCTTTTGATTGTGCGGTTGAAGCGTCGGGTCGATTAACTTCAATACCTGTTTCCTTGATAAAGGAAGCAGTTACAATGAAGAAGATCAGCATGATGAACACCACGTCTAGCATCGGCGTCAAATCAATCGACTGTTCTTCTTCTGCTCGTGCAGTATGTCTACGCATAGGTCTACTCTCAATGCTCTATGGTGAGTTGATCTTGAATCAGTTCTTTTTCTCGCTCTGCTTTACGCGATAACCAGGTGGAGGCAAAAACACCTGAAAGCGCTGCCACCATGCCTGCCATGGTTGGTATCGTCGCTTTAGATACCCCGCTGGCCATGGAACGCGCATCGCCGCCCCCGGTTATTGCCAGGATATTAAATACCTCAATCATTCCAGTTACGGTACCTAACAGCCCAAGCAAAGGACAGAGCGTCACCAATGTCTTAATAATCTGAAGATTCTGATCGACACACAAATTAACTCTGGATATCGTCGCTTCACGGATACGGTGTGCGCGCCAGGATTTGATATCTTCGCGGGTGTTCCAGTTGTTCACCACCTGCTGGATAAGCTTGCGGTGTGCAGTACTGAAGTACCACACCCGCTCAAAAATCATGGTCCACATCACCAATAGCAATCCTGCGATCAGCCAGAGTACGGGGCCACCAGAATCAAAAAAACTGTTGATGGCATCGTAAATATCATAAAACCAAAACATGGTTAGATTCCCGTTGTCGGTGATTAACTATTTTGTTCTGATTGCTCGGCGATTATGCCTGCTGACTGCTCTTCCAGAATATGGATGATTTTCTTGCTGCGACCACTTACCAGTGCATGCAGGAATACGGTTGGGATAGCAACACAAAGTCCCAACACAGTCGTTACCAGTGCGCTGGAAATACCACCAGCCATCGCCTTCGGATCACCTGTACCAAAAATGGTAAGGGCCTGAAAGGTAAGAATCATACCTGTAACCGTACCCAAGAGTCCGAGCAAAGGAGCAACCATCGATGTGATTTTGATAAATCCAATCCATTTTTCCAAAGCCGGGGTTTCCTTCAACACAGCCTCGTGAAGTTTTAACTCCAGCGTTTCGGTATCGGCTCCCGCGTTTGCTTGATTCACCGTCAAAACACGACCCAGTGGGTTGTTGGTTTTTGGTGAGGAAATATTTTTCAGCTGTGAATTGACTTTCGCACCCACCGCGCTAAGTGCCAGCAACCTCCATACGGAGATCAACAACGCCACTATACCTATTGCAATAATGATATAGCCCACTTCACGACCCTGGTGAATACGTTCGATGAGTGTTGGGCTATCAATGAGTGCAGCCAGGAATGAACCTCCTGAAGGACCGGTCGGGTCTATACCAAATTGGCTAAATCCGTCAGCACTAGACTCAAGGGCAACTGCTCCTGAGATATAGCGCCCGGCAGGCTGCCTGGGCAGAACCAGCAAAGTTTCTGTCTCTGACTCGTACTGCAGATAATCACCACCGGAAACAATATTGTAGGTACCCACACGCACCACTTCTTTGTCTTCACGGGTTCCATCCGGAGATACCACAGTAGTATTAAAGCGGGCAATACGACCAGATTCAGTCATTTCCTGTTGCATCAGGAACCACAATTGTTCCAACTCGCCAATGGTAGCCAGCTGTGTATTGCTACCCATTTTTTTGATCAACTTATCAAGAAACTGAGTGCGTCCTGGATATTGTGCGCTAATAAGCGAATTCACAATGGTTGATCTTGTATCACCGGCTACACCCTGAACGGTGCCGAACAGTTCTTTCAGCACACCGAGGCGCTCTGTTAACTGTTGTCTTTTATTGGCAATTCGAATTTCATTAGCCGCGTAATCAGCTTCCAGCTTGGCGCTGCGAGCCTCTTCCTGCGCGCGAATCTTCTTCGCTTTCGCTAACAGATTTGCCTGCTCATTTTTCTCTCTCAGGAAAGTCGCTTCACGTGCTTTCTGCTCTTTATTATCCTGTGCAGTACCCTGTTTGACTCGATTTAGAAGTTCGTCCAGAGTTACAGCGTCAGCCGCAAAGCTATTGGAAGACAGCAGGCCAATGGTTGCCGCCAAAACCAGGCTCACTATGGTTCCGCTTTTCTTTAAACTAATCATTGGGCGTTCTCCGGAGCTTCAATAGGTCACATCATGATATCAACGGTCGCTTGCTTGCGCGCAATACGGATCCCTTGGCGTACGGGGTTGCGATAGGCAGCGGGCAACTCTATCCACTGGCGCTGATCATTGTCCCATGCCATCGTGATCTTTTCGTCTTTTGTTTGAGCGACCAGAGCGATACGACCTACACGCAGTACATTAACATTTACTTCCGCACCACTAATATCGACTGTATCAGAGTATGCATCCAGTTTACGTCCATACTCACTTTCGATTTGATAACCTTCCAGAACCTGTCGGAATTTTTCAGAATCAGGAATATCAGGATTATCAAGCGCATCACTAATAAACTGTAATCTATCCTCACGTTCTTGCTTATGGAAAGGAACATCAAGACTCACAAATTGCTCTAACCCATCGTACATTCTGTGCATTAACGGAGTAATCTGACGCTTAATAACCGTCGCCTGATTGATCGACTCTTCCAGCTCATCCAGCCGCCTCATTTGTGCCGATATTTGTGTTTCTAACTGGCTGTTATAAACACGCAAGCCATCAATAATTTTATTGACCGCTTTATATTCGTCCAGCAACTTGAGCCGCTCGTCATTGAGCTTATCTACCCGGACTTGAGACACCTGTGCTTTTTTTGTTCGATCTTTGTTAATTTTATGCACCTCATCAAGCTGATCAGCAGAACATATGCCGCCAAAAAACAAGGCAACTGCTGCTAGCACCGAGGCTGAGATGGTCTTTAGAGGATGATTATTCATACATCTTTCCTATTGGTTTGCACTTAAGCTTAAATATTTAAAGATTAAAAAGAGCAATAAAATCCAGCTTTTTTTCTTAAAAATAATTTTTTCTTAACAATAAAAACAACCGGACAGGAGGAAGAATCAACTGATCAAAGTTAATTTTTCCTCCCAAGAATTGTTTAAGGTTAAATGTTATTACAACAACCAACGAGCATCAAAATACACGTCGACAGAGGCAGGTCATATTTTTTTAGTTTTAAATGTTGGCGTTCTTATTCCAACACCTCGCCATGCGGTGTAATTAAACAACATCGCTTGCCCGGTTTGCAACTAATAATTCAACAACGCGCAACAAAACTGGGCCATTCACAGCGTTTTATGCATCAATAGGATCGGCAAATCAGTAGGATATAAAAAATATTGACTACATGAATGTTCAGTATTCACGTTAACCATGGCGCTCATGTTTAATCAACCACTGCCTATTGGTATGATCAATACGATGTTAACATAGCAAAAAAAGGTCTGTCTGCCACAGGCTATGCACGCGCAAATTGAGGAATACAAATGATGAGCAGCTCCATTGAAATAAATGGTTTAACCGTTTTGGGAACCACAGACTCCGCCTACCGAGAAATTCTTTCTGATGAAGCATTGGCTTTTCTATCGGAGCTGGTAGAAAAATTCGGTCCTGCTCGCGACGAACTACTGCAAAAGCGGATCGAAAAACAAGCATTTTACGATGAAGGGGGGTTACCTGACTTTTTACCGGAAACAAGGGAGATTAGGGAACGTGACTGGAAAATAGCCGGGATTCCGGAAGATCTCATGGACAGACGAGTTGAGATAACCGGCCCAACCGACCGCAAAATGATTATTAACGCGCTCAATGCGAATGTTAAAGTATACATGTCGGATTTTGAGGACTCTCTCTCTCCCACCTGGACAAATGTCGTCGAGGGACAGATAAATTTGCGCGACGCTAATTTAGGGACCATCGAATACACCAATCCCGGCAACGGCAAGAGATATACGCTAAAGAAAAAGGATGTAGTATTAATTGCCCGAACTCGCGGGCTGCACCTGCCAGAAAAGCATATAACCTTCAATGGCCAACCTATTCCTGGCTGCCTAATGGATTTTGCGCTCTATTTCTTCCACAACTACCAGGCTCGAATGAAAAACAGTACCGGTGTCTATTACTACATACCTAAACTTCAAAGCCATTTGGAAGCTCGCTGGTGGAATGAGGTTTTTGAGTACACCGAAAACAAATTTGGCGTGGATGTTGGCACTATTAAGGCTACCTTCCTGATCGAAACCATTCCCGCCGTATTCGAGATGGACGAAATTCTCTATGAATTACGCGACCACGTTGTAGCTCTAAACTGCGGGCGTTGGGATTATATTTTCTCTTACATCAAGACATTGAGAAAACATGGTGACAGGGTACTGCCTGACCGCCAGGCTGTAACGATGGACAAACCCTTTCTTAATGCCTATTCACGCCTGCTGATTAAAACCTGTCATAAACGCGGCGCAATGGCCATGGGTGGCATGGCAGCTTTTATTCCCTCTAAATCACCTGAGGAAAATGAAAAAGTAATCCAGAAAGTCACCAACGACAAACAAATGGAAGCCAATAACGGTCACGACGGTACCTGGATAGCGCACCCCGGACTTGCAGATGTCGCTCTGGGGGTATTTAACCAAGCCATACCTTCCGGAAAACCCAATCAGCTGGATGTCAGCCGAGAACAGGATGCGGAAATTACCGCTGCCGATTTACTTGAGCCGTCAGAAGGTGATCGCACGGAAGAAGGAATGAGGCTGAATATCCGTATCGCGCTGCAATATATTGAAGCCTGGATCGATGGTAACGGCTGCGTACCAATTTATGGACTGATGGAAGATGCTGCGACTGCGGAAATCTCTCGAGCATCCATTTGGCAATGGATACAAAATGAAAAAACCCTATCCAATGGCAAGCAGGTTACTGTCGAGCTTTTCAGGGAACTACTTAAAGAAGAGCTAGACAATGTCCGCAAAGAGGTGGGTGAAGATCGTTGGCAACAGGGTAAATTTAACCGTGCGGCTGAAATTTTTGATGAAATCACTACTTCGCACGAGCTGGTAGATTTCCTGACCCTGCCAGGATATGAAGAATTAGGTTAATCAAGGCACATTTGCTATCCCCTGCTAATACTAACAGGGGATAGCAAACCAAAAAAGTTTCCGGCTTAAACGCCGCCCCCTTAATTACCTTTTATCAATATACTCAACCACTTCCAGATCAAACCCGGAAAGTCCTGTATAGCGCACAGGAGGACTTAGCAGACGCATTTTGCGCACACCCAAATCCCTTAGGATCTGCGATCCGGTCCCCACCGTACTAAAATCACCCAACACTTTAGGGCGCACGGCTTTCTCGCGTTTAACTTCGTTACGCAGCATACTCGCGTGATGCAGAATATCCGCCGAGGGATCCTCAGTCGCCAGAATGACCAAAACCCCGCTGCCTTCCTGCTCAATTTTCTGCAATGATTCTGCAATTGTCCAGCTCTTGCGACCCGTCATATCGACCTTAAGCACATCCCTGAATGCTTCTATCTGGGTAACACGCACCAGCGTTGTATCGTCCGCTTCGATATCACCCTTAACCAAGGCGATGTGAACATCCTGTCGGATCTCATCCTCATAGGTTACCATTTTGAACTCACCAAACTGGGTGATCACCTGCTGCTCTTCTACCCTTGAAACCGTTGTTTCGTTTAGCATCCGGTAGTGAATAAGCTCCGCAATGGTACCCATTTTCATGTTATGCTTTTCAGCAAACTCTTCCAGATCCGGGCGCCTTGCCATGGAGCCATCAGGGTTCATGATTTCAACAATAACTGCCGCAGGTTCCTTGCCAGCCATTCGAGACAAATCACAACCCGCCTCAGTATGCCCCGCTCGACTTAACACGCCACCCGGACTAGCCATCAATGGGAATATATGCCCCGGCTGCACCAGATCTTCAGCTCTA
>CBDUGR010000040.1:0-10485 GCA_965366515.1 uncultured Gammaproteobacteria bacterium
GTGAAAATTGATTATGAGGCTTTAACCTCCGAACTTCAGCATCTTTTCCTGGCGAAAAAGAAGCGCCGTCCAAATATGACAGCGCTCTTTGCTTATTTGAAAAGCAATGCCTATTAAAATTCATCCCAGTCTTCAGCGGCAGACGAAGACGTGCGATTGCGTTGAGGTAAGGCTCTCACTGATGCCATGGATGATATCCCGCTGGATGAAGGGTTGCTGCTTGGTGCACTGGCAGGCTCAGAACCAGGTTGCATCATTTTAAAAAAGGCAACCAGTGTGCTCATTTCCTCAGTTTTGTTCAGAGAGGCCTCACTGGTTGCGCATGCCTGTTCCGCCAGCGCTGCGTTTTGCTGGGTGATTTCATCCATTTGCATAATGGCTTTGCTTACTTGCTCAATTCCAGTTGACTGCTGCTGTGATGCGACAGCAATTTCAGAGACAATGCTTTCAACCTGTGTGACGCTGGCTACGATACTCGCCAAGGTGTCTCCTGACTCGTTGACCAGTTTGCCGCCGGACTCAACTTTTGCCCCGCTTTCAGATATTAGCTCCTTAATTTCTTTTGCGGCGGTAGCACTTCGCTGGGCGAGATTGCGCACTTCAGTAGCGACGACAGCAAAACCACGCCCTAACTCTCCGGCGCGGGCGGCCTCGACTGAGGCGTTGAGCGCGAGCAGGTTGGTCTGAAAAGCAATCTCATCGATAACACCGATGATCTGATGTATTTTATTGCTTGATGCTGTTATTTCACTCATGGCCACGACTGCTCGCTTAACCACATCCCCACCCAGTACAGCCAGATCCAAAGCTTCTGTCGCCAAGTGATTAGCCTGTCGCGAATTTTCAGCTGTGTTCTTAACGGTACTGGTCAATTCCTCCATACTGGACGCCGTTTCCTCAAGCGTAGCGGCCTGCTGTTCAGTGCGCTGCGATAGATTATTATTCCCTGCCGAAATTTCTTTGCTGGCACTGCTAATGAATCCACTGGACTCACGTATTTCACCCACCACTTCCTGTAACTTGCCAATGGTTGAATTAATGCTATCTTTCACGCGGCCATAGGTGCCTGCGTAGTCTTTGCTGATGCTTTGGGTGAGATCGCCCTTGGCCACGGCATCCATGACAACAGAAACATCCTCGAAGCTCTCTGAAATTACTTCGATCAGCTGGTTAACGCCCTCGGCCAGCTCCCTGAAAAAGCCTGACTTGCCATCCAGTACAATTCGTTGATCCAGTTCGCCAACTCGTGCCGACATAATAATCTGTTCGACCTCTTTCTCGACCGCGACTTCATCAGTTTTGTCGATCCACTCAACGGTAGTTCCCAAACGATCCTTTTGTTCATTGAGTACCGGGTTTGCGAAAAGATCAAAGGTTTTTTCGCCCAATTCAACACGCGTAAAATAGGTTTCCTCTATTGAAGAGACTGGCTGATCTCTCTGGTCGGATTGCTTATATAAATGATTGATACTAACGCCGAGCAGTTTGGTAGCTCTAAAACCGGGAAACTCCTTGCGAATGTCCTGTTCTGAGCGCGCCATAAGTGCTTTAACTGCATGGTTTAGATAGATGATTTTGCCTTGGTTGTCGGCCAACATGACACAACTGTTTACGTTATCCAGGGCGACTTTGATGCGGGTCATCGTGTTGGCATGTTGCTGGGCGCTATTTACCTCAAAACCCAACTTGATTTGCATGACTTTCAAGGCGCGCATTAAATCGCCAATCTCATCTTTACCCTTGCAGCTAATTTGACGGTTATAGTTGCCATTGGCTAGGTGATCAAACTCCTCTGAGGTGTTTTTTAGCGCGCGCAGTAAATCTCGAATGACATAAACCCCAAAAAATAAAGCTAACAAAAGCCCTGCACCGGAGACAGCGAGTAGCCAATAGAGATTGCTGGTTAAGTGATGGATGCGTTGCTCAAGAAGATTTGACAGTGCTGGTGAGACCGCGTCATAAAGATCAAATGAGGCATTGATCGAGTTGGTGGCCTTGTCGAAATATGCGGTTGAATCGAGCACTGATATATCGGCGTTAAACAGTTTATCGGTGGTCTGGGAAAAAGCGTCGAGTTTCTGGCTTGCCGCGTCCCCCTTTGCACTTAATAGAGGCTTAAGTATCGGGTTATAAGAGATGCTGTTTTTTAACGCATAACCAACTCCCTGGGTAGCTATCGAGGTATACACCTTTAAGGTGGTGAGTGTGTTTTTTTGCTCGGCTGTGATGTTTTGCTGATTGATCACTTCGGTACCTATCGCGCGCATCAAACCCATTTTGTCCGCTAACACGGGGATTCTGTTAACTAGTATATCCATTAAATAGTAGCTATCGAGATCCGGGTCCAGGGTCAGGTTGGATATATCAGCAACAGAGACAATAAATTGCGTAATCTCCTGCATCAGGGATGAATGTAGAGCCAGGCTCTCATCCGCTGAGATCTGCTGGTTTTTTGCCTTAATCTGGTTCCAGCGATTCATGATTTTCTCTAGGGTGGCTGATGTTTCTAGTTCCTCACCATAGATTGCGTCAATTTGTTTTAAGGATGTGATGTTTTGATCAATTTCAGCCTGCTTACCGTTAAGACGCGCAGCAAACTCCGTTTTTCCAGACAGTATTCCCACAGACAGCCCGCGATGTTCTGCTAAATTTTGAGTAATAGGGCGGACTTTATTCAGATACTCAACGCCATGTAGTTCTTTTACGGTAAAATCAATATCTTTATTTGAAAGCACAATGGAGCTGATAATAGAACTGATGGCAACAGCAATCAGTATAGTTGCAGCGAATGCCAGTTTTTGCCATACCTTGAAGTGCTTGAGAAAATTGATCCGGTGCCACAAATTACCAGATGGGACATTGCCTGACTTGAATTGCTCATATAGCGCTTCTCCCTCGGCAATCTGCTCTGGCGTTGGAGACCTTCCGACGGACATAAATTCTTTGACTTCTCCATTTTCGCTCATGGGTGTGATGTTTGAACTAACCCAATAATAATCACCACGCTTGTTTAAATTTTTAATCATGCCAGTCCAGGGCGATCCGGACTTAAGGGTTTCCCACAGATCTTTGTGAATCTCGACGGGGGTGTCGGGGTGGCGAATCACGTTGTGTTTTTGCCCAATCAGCTCCTCTTCTCTGTAGCCACTTACGGCCACAAAATCTGAATCAACGTAGGTTGTAATACCCTCCAAATTGGTACGTGACACCAGCATTGTTTCTGCTTGAAAGGTTACCTGGTTGCCAGTCAATGGTGGATGACTTTTCATCGATTGCTACTCCCCCACGAAGAGTAAAAAGTTAGTTTGAAGTACATTAACGAAAGATTCTTTTCAGCGATTAGTAGTTGCCTTTACAACAAATTGGTTGGGCTTACACAATTTCTCAAATCGCCTTGGCTATGATCCAACGGATGGCGTGGGTATATCGGATTTGTGGAAAAAATTTTAGTCTGAGCGGAGCTTGTTGACACTCGAAATAAATGGTTGACGCTTCGAACTTTATTCATTTTAACGGCACTCTTCATTTCTTATCATTGATGATGGTCTGAATTTATTCCTCCTTGAGAGACAACGGTGCGCTGAACTGAACTATAGATACTAGTTAGTAATTAAATTAGCGGCACAATTTAAAGATAGCCGAGTTCAGGCATTCTGCAAGGGAGTATCTACTGGAAGGTCGCTCCCCAGTAATCCCCTCGAAAAATAACTGAGATCAAAGTAGAATTTCCTCATAATCTGCGCGTGGGAAATTCTGAAAAAATCAAGATATAGCGATCACTGGTTTATGGTTATTGTGACGTAGGTTGAAAATGGCGTCTCGGTCATAGAGTTGTGTCGTGGACAGGACAAACCGAACCGTATTCGTTGCTTAATTAAATAACACTAATTACTTGAAGCTGCGACTTTTAAACGCGGCTACGGATTTATGAACCGTAAACTGTACCCGGCATCAGATAGGGCCAGGGCGAGCCTTCAGAACCGGTTTCCACCATGACCTCAATTAGAGCGGGAGCGTCCAGTTGCAGCGCTTTGTCTAGAGTTTTTCGCAGAGAAGTTGTGGAGTCGGCACGGTATCCCCGTACGCCAAACGACTCTGCCAGGCGGACAAAATCCGGATTATGCAGTAGTGAGCCTTGTAGTTGTCCTGCGTAAAATCGTTGCTGATCGCGCCGGACGTTTTCAAAGGCACCGTTATTGAAAACCAGTGTGACCAGATTGATACCATACTGGACGGCTGTGGCCAGCTCCTGAACACCGAACATAAACCCTCCATCGCCGCATATTGAAATGACGGCTTTATCCGGGTTGGCTACTTTTACACCCAATGCAGTTGGGAAACCAAATCCCAAAGTTCCCTGATAGCCACAGGTAACAAAAGTGCGCGGTTGATATATCGGAAATCCAAATTGGGAAGCAAATCCCATTTGTGAAATTTCTTCCACCAGGAAACCGTCCCTCGGCAACAATTCGCGAATGACCTGCAGGTAGCTCAACTGAGGCTGCACCTTTGCGTTGACTTCAGAAATCAGTTCGTTTTTGATTGAAGTGAATTCCTGTTCGCGTGATGGCTGAGGTTTAATTTCCGTTTTCACGGCCGCAAGCAGAGCCGGCACGGATCTTTTTGCGTCAGCCTTTATGGCTACGTCCACAGGATGACGGTCTATTTCATCCTGGTCTATTTCCAGTCTAATTATCTTAAGGTTTTTCGGCTGATTGGGGCCCAGCCATCTTGCCCAAGTCAGCTCCATTCGGGTGCCAATGGCAATCAGAAGATCGGTTTCCGGCCAAATCCGACTTCCCTGGGCGCAATTAAAGCCGAGTGGATTTTCATCACTGACGATACCTCTGCCACTGCGAAACGACACGGCTGGTGCTTGCAGCCATTCAGCTAGCTGGACAATATCGCTGGCAGCACCTAATGCACCGCCACCCACCATAAGCATGGGATTGGAAGAATTTTTTATCAATGCCAGTGCGGAGTCTAGCTCTTCTATTTCCGGCGATGGCGCTGTTTCTACGGACGCAGGGTTGACCGCGGGTAGTTCAATTTCTGCACGTATGCCGAATACATCCCAGGGTACTTCCAGAGCAACTGGTCGCGGTCGGCCCGTTTGCATTTGAGCAAACGCTTCGTTCACTAATATAGAAGCTTGCTCTGGCTGCTCAATACGTTGTGCCCACTTGGTAATGCTACGCAGCGTGGCTAATTGGTCGGGTAATTCATGTAGCGCGCCCTTGCCAGAGCCTATAAATTCGCTAGGTACCTGGCCGGTCACACAAAGTATCGGTGAACTAGCAGCATAGGCGGAGCAAATCGCAGCGGAGGTGTTGAGTACCCCGGGTCCGGGGACTACTGAAAATACACCAACTTTACCGGTGGATTTGGCATAACCCAATGCCATGTAGGCTGTGGCCTGCTCATGGCGTGCACCGATCAATTTGATGTTAGATTTTCCCAGGGCATCAAATAGATCATAGGTTTGCGCACCGGGAACACCAAACAGTGTATCCACACCCTTGTTTTCAAGTGATTTAACTATAGCTTGGGCAGTGCTCATTTCAGTCATGGTGTTCCCTTGTCGCTCATCGATGCGAACCGTGCGATGGAGGTCGCTGGCTGGCTATCGTTGAGGTAGTGTTTTTACAATATCCCAGATTCGGTCAACCCAGTCGATATGTTCGGGTTTCATCAAGCACGAGCGCATACAGGTTACGGTTGGCTGATCAAACTCAATTTCCGGCCAGTAATTTTTTAGTAACGACGAGGGTAGAGACATTAAAGCGAGATGTAAATGCTGCTTTGCGGCCTGATCAAATGATTGTGTCGATGCTTCAGAGATAGCGGATGCTGAAGCAGCCTTGGGCGCCCAGATTACAATGTCCAGCTCTGGTTCGAACAGCGTAAGCTGGTTGTCGGCCTGTTGTAGATAACCATAGAGTTTTAATGCGGCTTCTCTACTCTGACTTAAGCCCTGCGCAAATTCGCCTCCTGGCTCCATTGGGAGCAACTGTTGGGTTGCCCATAGAGCAACTGCTGATGCTCCAGCGCGGGAACACTCCAGGCTGATTTCCCCGAGATGCAGATCATCCGAACTGAAATAAGTATAGGGGGAGTCGTGTTGATATATTTGGCCAACAGAGGGGTCTTGGAACAGCACGCAACCGCAGCCATAGGGTTGCAAACCGTGCTTATGGGGATCGACGACAATGGAGTCGACCCGGTGAATAAGATCAAAGGCTTGACGTGCTTCGTCCGCCAAATTGTCAGCAAGCAGGAAATAGCCGCCATAGGCAGAGTCGATATGAATTCGAAAATCATATTTTTTCTGTAACTCCAGTATTTCCCCTAGCGGGTCAATTGCGCCTACGCCAGTGGTGCCCAGAGTTGCCACAACAGTGCCGACATTTCCTGCGTTAAGCGCTGTTTCTAGCGCATCCATATCCATCTTTGCACGACCATCAGTGGCGATAGCCTCAAAACTTAACCCCAGAACTTCCGATATGCGCGAATGGGTATAATGCGCCTGATTTGAGGCTAATATCTTTTTGCCAGGCCGGAGCTTGCCCGCGACCCACAGTGCCTCCATATTGGCAGTGGTGCCGGCACTGCTCAGGTGTCCAAGATGACGATCCGCCCATCCGTACATGGCCGCAATATTGGCCACCGCTTCTTTTTCCATTGCGGAGCTGGCACGACCGCCATCCAACGCATGATTGTTGGGGTTAATCCAAAGCGCCAGGGTATAGGCGAGTCTGGCCATTGGGTGAGGCGGTTTAAGCATCTGGCCAGCGTACATTGGATGTGGGTAGGGGAAATTATCCTGCATACGCTCTGCTACCTCTAGCAGCACATTTCGCATAGCTGAAATGTCAGGATGGCTTTCAAAGGCGGGCATATCGTCAAATGATTTGTCGAGAGCTTCCAGGGCCTCTTCCACGAGTTTGAGGCTTTTTGTTTCTAACAGCATAGTTATTCCTGATTTGCGATCTCTGCTAATTCCAGAGAGTAGTAAAAAGAGGTAGTGAGTAAAAGAGCTAATGATCTGAGTTTATTCTAAAAGATATTAGCAGTTATCAAGTGCCAAATTTTATTCAAATTGCGCCAATCACATTATCGTAATTTGGCTTCTGTATTCTCCCGGGAATATATTTGTCCAGCGCTTATAAGGCACGGCCAAAATTACTTGAATCGGAAAAGCTCAATAAATGGTTGATACCCTGCAGTGATAAATGGCTATCGTTAATACATTGCATTGTCAGTTCTCTTCGGATTTCGTCGATTAACGATTCAGTTGGAGTTGAACAGTCAGAACCAATACCCCGATAAAACATAAATTCAGTAAAAACAGGTCCAGCGGAATGCAGAGCGATAACCACTCAAGCTTTAACGGCGCATAGTGCTGCTATAGTGCGGCCATAGTGCGGCGTTGATCAATCCCGCGGTGCTGCTTTTTAAATCATTCTATCCGTTTGTGCCCTCGCGGGTAAATAGTTGATACCAAGGGATGCGGCCTCCGCTGGCGGGGCAACGCTTGTTAAAACGGACTTAATGCGCTCAAACTCCTCTCTTGGTTCCTAGCCAAGAACGTGTCCCAGGCAAGAACGTTGACAAATTAGGACGAACGAGCTAATAATTACGTCTAATTTAACCTGAACAATCTGGCACCGCAAGTCGATTGTTGTCTAAACCACTGATGA
This sequence comes from uncultured Gammaproteobacteria bacterium, assembly GCA_965366515.1. GTDB lineage: Bacteria > Pseudomonadota > Gammaproteobacteria > Pseudomonadales > IMCC2047 > JAJFKB01. The sequence continues at coordinate 7,701 of CBDUGR010000040.1, forward strand.
AAATGAGGAAATCACGATGGAAATAGAGGGAATAAAGGCGAATAACGCAAAGCAAATGCTGCATCCAATGACTGCGCCATTCATGACTAAGGCAAACAAGCCTATGATTATCGCGCGTGGGGATGGGGTTTATGTTTTTGATATCGATGGTAATAAGTTCCTGGATTCCCAAGGTGGCTTGTGGTGTGTCAATGTAGGTTACAACCGTCCAGAGATGATCAAAGCTGTCTCGGAGCAGGTGGCGACTCTGCCTTATTATCAAACGTTTACGGAATTTTCTAACCCGCCGGCGATTGAGCTGTCAGCGAAAATTATCAGCATGTTAGAGCCAGAGAACATGCGCAAATTAATGTTCACTTCCGGCGGTTCAGATTCTGTTGAAACGGCATTGAAGATGAGCCGACATTATTGGAAGCTTAAAGGACAGCCGGAAAAGACCAAGTTCTTCTCGCTGAAGAATGCCTATCATGGCGTGCATATGGGTGGTACTTCAGTGACTGATACAGGTGTGCACAAAAGAGCATTTGAACCGGTGTTGCCGAACTGTTTTCAAATTGATAGCCCATTTCCATACCGTAATCCCTGGACCGAAGATCCAGAGGAATTGGGTGCCATTTGCGCCGGAATACTGGCTCGTGAAATTGAATCACAGGGGCCAGATATGGTAGCCGCCTTTATCGCGGAGCCTATTCAGGGCGCAGGTGGTGTGATTGTGCCACCGGCTAATTTCTGGCCATTGGTGCGCGAGGTCTGTGATCGGTACGACGTTTTATTGATAGCCGATGAAGTGGTCACTGGATTTGGTCGCTCCGGAAATATGTTTGGTTCCAGAGGCTGGGGAGTTAAGGCGGACATTATGTGTTTTGCCAAAGGGCTTAGCTCAGCCTATGTTCCGCTAGGTGCGACAGTAATGAACGAAAGGGTGGCATCGGCTTTTGATCTGGAATCGCCAGAGGCAATGATTATGCATGGATTCACTTACTCCGGCCACCCTGTGGCATGTGCCGCGGGTATTGCATCTTTGGGTATCGTGGAGAGTGAAGCATTACCAGATAATGCGAAGGTTGTCGGAGATTATATGATGGAGCAGCTCAAGCCCTTCGAAGAACGCTATAAGTCGGTTGGCGAGGTTCGGGGTAAGGGATTGATGTTGGCGGTGGATCTGGTTGTCGACAAGAAAACTCGCGAATCGGTTGATCCGTTTAGCGGTTTCTCCAGTCGCTTGTCTGCTGTTGCGCAAAAAGAGGGTGTATTGGTTAGGGCTGTTGGGCCAAAATTGATCATATCGCCACCGTTAACGTTTTCTCGTGAGAATGTGGACGAGTTGGTTGCTGCGCTGACAAAGGCCTTTGATGAGGTGGATGTTTAATTAAATAATCGAGGAGACTGTCGGGTTTGAGTGTTGGTAGCTCTGGCAGGCTCCTAGGCCTGAACCAGGGCCATTATCTGCTTTTCAAGGTAGGCATCAATGTCGTCAAACTGGCGGATAAAGGAATCACCGGTACCCAGAATGACATTGATGCCTTCTACCAGGCTCATCAGCAGGAAACTCTTGTTTTTCAATTCGATGTCGCTGATTTCCGGGCGTAATATTTTTAGTTGAATCTGTACCTGTGAATAAAAATGGGTATAGACTTCCTCTCGAAGTTCGGCTGCGATCGGATCATGGGTGGATAACCCCCAGAATTGGTAAAAGAAATTTCTGGAATTGGCACTTCGGGCATCATTAATCAAATATTTGAAATAGGCGTTAATGCGCGTAAGCGGCGCATCTGGAAATGTCGCTGCCTCATTTTCAAATTCAGTATCATAGCGGGTCAGCATATCCTCAATGAGCGCGCGCAATAATACCTTCTTGTTGGGGAAATAGTAGGTAACATTACCGTTACTGATGCCCATATGCTGCGCAATCTTGCGCAGGCTTAAACTATGGAACCCCTCGTTAATCAGTATGTCCTGCGCAGACTCAAGAATGGTGTCGATTCTCAACTGACTGCGCTGCTGGCTACCGGTAACTTTACCGTTGCTAGAGGCGATGGCCTTGGGTGCTGATCTCATAAGTGCTCCGCCGGGAAGTGTGCGATGAAACTCTCGTTAAGAGTAGAAATTAATTCTGATTGGCCAGGCCCTCATTTTCTTCAACGGCTGGTGAAAGAGATGGGGCTTCTTTCTGTGCTTTTAAGGCGGGTATCAGGAACACCCAACTCAAGGCAAACAGGCTTGCGCCCGCCAGGTTGACCAGATCATACATTGCTGGACCGGACTCCCCTAAGAACGTGGCACCCAAATAGGGGCCGATAGCAAAACCGACCATCTGTAACGCGACACCACGCACAATCATTTTTCCGCCATCGGCAAAACTTGCCATCACCGCCAAGAGGTAAGGTTGAGCGATGTTCCATAGGAAATTAAATAAATATACGGCTGTCGAATAGATGAAGTAGTTCACATCGCCCAACAGCAGGGCAATTCCAGCGCCGCAGCCCAGCACGGCAATAGAAACTGGAATAAAACGACCAATACGAGCGGCGAGTATGGCTGCAAGAAAGGCACCGGCTACACCGAGAAATTGAGAAACTGTGAGTACATTGGCGACCCCTTGCTCCGATATAGATGCGTTGGTTCCCACCAAAAACAGGTAGGCCCAGACAATGCCGATTGCGGTATTAAAAATAAAGATAGCGATCAGTGTTGATGCTTTTATAAAACCGGAAAAATGGTCAGTAAGCAGATTTTTTTGAATATGATCTCCCGCACATTTCGGCAGATAGCGAATCAAAAGCAT
>CBDUGR010000041.1:0-10311 GCA_965366515.1 uncultured Gammaproteobacteria bacterium
TGGTTTTATAACTTTCAGGAGAGAGATAACGGAATGAAAAGTCTTCCAACTCCCATTTAATATGTCCGATTCCCAAACGATGTGCCAAGGGAGCGTAAATATCAAATACTTCCCTAGCGACTTTCTGCTTGCGTTCTTCCGGAGCATTTTTTACCGATCGAATAGCCCAGGTTCTTTCTGCCAGCTTGATCAGCGCTACTCGCACATCATCAACCAATGCCACCAGCATTTTACGCACGTTTTCAATCTGCCGCTGAGTATCACCCAATACGGACTGATCCAAAGGTTGCTGCACAGCAGAGATAGCAGCCATTTGCTGCACCCCTTCAATCAATTTGGCCACACGAAAACCAAAATCATGCCTCACCTGTTGCAGAGATAACTTATTCTCGCGCACAGCGCGATAAAGCAACCCGGCGATTAGTGTTTGCTGATCCAGTTTCAAATCGGCCAAAATTTCGGCAATTTCCAGACCAGCAAAAAAACAATTGTTATCAGGGTGGGTAATCTGCAGGGGGTCACCAGGCGTTTGGGATACCTTTTCTGCCAAAAAGCAGGCACTGCGTATATCTTCGGCATCCTCGAAACCCAGATCGATTTGCAGCCGATGGAGCCACGCTTCAATATTGATTGACCCGTCCGGTGAAACAGGTCGGTTTTGCCTGACTTGAACCATAAGGCTAATCAGCGCCTGCTAACTGGCTCTCGGTTGAAGACCGCTATCGACTCAACATGGGTTGTATGAGGGAACATATCCATAACTCCTGCCTCCGAAAGATGATAGCCCAGATTTTTCAGTTCTCCTGCATCGCGCGCCAAAGTTGCAGGATTGCACGACACATAAACTATTCGCTTGGGCGTAAAGCGCGCCATTTTTTGTACGATTTCCAATGCTCCTGAGCGAGGCGGGTCAATTAGCATCTTATCAAACCCCTGCTGAGCCCAGGATTGTTCCAAAAATTCCTGTGTCAAATCCGCAGCATAAAATTCCACATTATCGATACCATTGTGCCGGGCATTTTCAAAACCACGTTTAACCATTTCATCACTGCCCTCAACGCCAATAACCTGCGCGGCAGAACGCGCCAGTGGCAGCGTAAAGTTTCCCAAGCCACAAAACAAGTCCAACACACGTTCATCCTGCTGAGGGTCTAACAAAGAAACAGCTAAAGACACGGCCTTTTGATTAATCGACTGATTTACCTGCGTAAAATCCATTGGATGAAATTGCATTTCAAGATCAAAGTCGGGCAGGCGATATTGTAAACGTTCTACGCCATCTGCAGGCCAAATTTTATGAACGGAATTTAATCCACCCGGCTGCAGATAAATATCAATCGCAGCGCTCTGACCAAAACTGACTAGCTGCTCTAAATCATCTTCAAGCAAAGGTTCCACATGGCGGAACACCAAAGCCACGTTATCGTCACCGACCGCCACCTCAATCTGCGGAATCGCTCGATATACCGACAAACCAGCAATCAGTTCGCGTAACGCAACAATCTTCCCACCAACTCGCTCATCGAGGATATGGCATTCTTTGATATCCGTTATAAAACTGCTGCCCTTTTCCCGAAACCCCACGAGCACTTCTTCTCGTTTGGCAACATAACGTACTCCGAGCCTGGCTTTTCGTCGATAGTTAAAGTCCGAACCCTGCATTACCGGAAGTAGTCTATCGTGAGATAATCCACCAAAATGCTCCAGCTGCTGTAACAAAGTCGATTGCTTTAAATCTATCTGGGCACTGCTCTCAAGGTGCTGCAAACTGCAACCACCGCAGCGATCCGCTTGCGCGCACCGCGGTTCAACCCGCTGTCGCGATGACTTAATAACCTCGAGTGTAGTCGCTTCTTCGAAACGACTCTTTTTGCGCCGCACCTCAGCTAAAACTTTTTCCTCGGTCAATGCGCCTTCCACAAAGACCCGTTTACCCTCACGCAACGCCAACCCTCGCCCATCGTGGCTTAGCGAATCTATTTCAAGTTCCAGCTTTTCATATATTTTGGGTTTGCGGTTTCTTCTAGACATTCAATTCGCTTTTCAAATTTTGGCGGAAATGCTCTATGCCTGATATATTGGGCTTAAATCACATATATCAAACAAGTAACGGAAAAATAAAAAAGGCCCAAATTCGGGCCTCACAAAATAACATTTATACTTATAAATTGATTGCCTGCTGTCAATCAATCTTGCCAATTCTTATACACAAAACCTCTAAACCAGTCGTATATATTTGCGTCGACGATCTCTAGCCACGCTAACTATCAGGGTCTCAAACTAAAACACACCGGTCGACAGGTATCGATCCCCCCTATCACAAATAATAGCTACTATAACTGCATTTTCAAGATTTTGAGCCACTTGAAGCGCTCCAGCTACCGCCCCCCCTGAAGAGACTCCGCAGAAAATACCCTCTATTGCTGCCAGATCACGCATCGTTTTTTCGGCCAAATCCTGGGAAATATCCAGCACTTGATCCACGCGACTTGCATCAAAAATTTTTGGCAAATACGCTTCGGGCCAGCGCCTGATCCCCGGAATACTGGAGCCATCTTCAGGCTGCAAGCCAATAATTTCTATTTGTGGATTCTGTTCCTTCAAAAACCGGGATACACCCATAATGGTTCCCGTCGTGCCCATTGAGCTTACAAAATGCGTGATTCGCCCCTGAGTCTGCCGCCAAATTTCAGGCCCGGTTCCCTGGTAGTGTGCTAACGGATTATCCGCATTAGCAAACTGATCCAGCACTATTCCATGCCCCTCTCGCTGCATTTTATGGGCAAGATCACGCGCACCTTCCATACCCTCTTCCTGGCTAACCAACACCAGTTCAGCACCATAGGCAGCCATCGATGCCCGTCGTTCCTCGCTCATATGGTCAGGCATAATGAGTACCATACGGTAGCCCTTAATTGCCGCAGCCATTGCCAGTGCTATGCCAGTGTTACCGCTGGTTGCCTCTATGAGCGTATCACCCGGCTTAATATCGCCTCTGAGCTCTGCCTGCTGAATCATGCTGATTGCCGGGCGATCTTTAACCGATCCTGCAGGATTGTTACCCTCAAGCTTAACCAATATGTTATTGTTTTTGCCGGCACTCATTCTTTGTAGCCGCACCAATGGAGTGTCGCCGACATAATTTTCAATAGTTGGAAAATCAGAGGTCTTCGACGCCAGAATCTGCGACTGTAACTGTTTATCTAGTGGGGTACCGCTCATTTATCTTTCCTGAACCGAATCAATTTAATGTATTACGACTATTTTCAGCAGAGCTTAGGTCATTTGAAACCAGTTACAATAGGTCATCTAGCATGAAAATATAAATCGCCGCTATAATACGTTTAATACAATTTAACTCATAATATTCTATCTAACTAACGACATAGCCATTGGTAATAACAATAGCTTGAACTAAAGTTAGACATTGAAACCCATTTAAATGCCTCATCCATACAGCTAATACTTGAGAGCGTGGACGCCATTAGCACAACCTTTATCGGTAGAATGACACAGAAGAATGAAGAATCCAGTATCCATTAAAATTTTATCGAAACTTACATTGCTTCTCCTGGCTAATTTTGCAGGAGGGGTGCTGATATATCAAACTTACCTAATCGCACAAAGAACTGATGAGGCGGCAATCGCGTATGGGCAGAACATAGTTCATAGTATCGCGGCTGTAGTTCAAAATACCTCATTAAGCAGTAAACCAAACGCGCTAGCGCATTTGTCCGAGAACCTGCTTAAAACTGAACACATCGAAGGTATACTGATCATCGATCCTGAAAAAAATGATATTCTCAGATCAGGCACATCCATACCCCTTTCTTTGGTCAATCGGTTTATAAATAATGGAACACTTGGCATCAGGCAGCAAAACACGCTTTACATTTCAAATCAATTGATACAACCGCAATCCAGTACTAAGCATTTAGCGGCAACAGAAAAGCGAGGCGGCTATATTATTCTTGCTCTAACTGATACTGAGGGCCCACAAAGAAGAATTTTGTTGCTAGCCTATGCCATAGTCGGAATTATTGTCCTGTTGCTGCTTAATCTAATGATTTTTATTCGGTGGAAAAAGCCAGTCCGTGGTGATGTCAGCGGCGCCAATGCGCAATCTCCTGCGAGCAGCAAAAAGAAGAAGGAGCACATACAACTCGAGCACTCGATTGGTTTGCAACAACAGGCAATTGATACGGCCAGACAAGAGGCCTTGAAAGCGAGCGAAATCAAATCCCAATTCATCGCTAACATGAGCCATGAGATCCGCACACCATTGAATGCTATCATCGGTTTTACGGATCTGTTGCTCAAAACACAACTTGATAACAAGCAGAGGGATTTTCTCTCCACAATACGTAAATCATCGATTGGATTGCTACAGATCATCAACGATATTCTTGATTTTTCAAAAATCGAGGCCGGCAAGATCGCCCTAGATGAAATATCAATCAGCTTAAGAGACACCATTGAAGATGTTCTAACGGTTCTCGCTCCGTCTGCTCACGAAAAGAAGATTGAACTGGCTTGCACGATTTACCCGGAGGTTCCAAATTTAATTCTGGCTGACCCCTTGCGGCTCAAACAAATTCTCACCAATCTCGTTAGTAATGGAATTAAATTTACTACCCACGGTAGTGTCATCGTGCGCGCTATGATCAATAAAAAAGAGAAACAGCAGTCTGTTATTAAAATTATCGTATCTGATACCGGGATTGGCATTGCAGAGAAGAAACAGGTGGCTTTATTTAACGCTTTTTCTCAAGCGGATACGTCAACAACTCGCCAGTTTGGAGGAACCGGCCTAGGGCTGGTGATAGCAAAACAGCTGGTTGAGCAAATGCATGGGAAAATTGGTGTCAGAAGCCTTCCCGGACAAGGAGCCAACTTCTGGTTTACCTTTACGGCAAAATCGATGGATACCAACCGATCAGACTCAACGTTAGCTCCCATTAACGGCGGCCATATTGCGGTTTTTGATGCCCACCCAATTGCACGCCTGGCAACCATACGTCGCTTAAAGGCTTGGCAACTACAAACCTACTCATCCACAAATCTAAGACAAATGGCACAATACATAGAAAGCCATTATTCATCAAACCCTGTCGACATCGCCATTATTAGCCTGAGCTTTACCGATACTGACTGGCGGTTGGCTGAGACACTAATCAATAGACTAAGAACTGAGTTTAATTGCGAGACAATTTTACAGCATAACACCGTCAATGAAGATGAACATGAAGCCTGTATCTCCCAACTCAGCTGCACCAAACTCGCAAAACCTGTGCGTCAACAGAATTTATATAACGAAATCAGTAGACTGTTATCAAAATCTACCGATTTGGCTTCCACACCCACAATGGATAATTCAAGCATTTCCAGATTTGTAGATCGCAAACCTACAGTACTCGCTGTGGACGATAATCCGGCAAATCTTAAATTAGTCCAAGAACTGCTCACAGATCTTGGGGCCAGAGTCTATACCGCAATTAGTGGTCAGGACGCGCTTAATTTGCTGAAAGCTGAGTCATTTGACATCGTCTACATGGATATTCAAATGCCAGGTATGGATGGTGTGGAAACAACCAGAAGAATCAGAAATACCCCTAGTGCCTACCGCGATGTGCCTGTTGTGGCGCTGACTGCACATGCGCTTGAATCGGAAAAAGAACACCTGCTGGCATCGGGATTAGATGACTATCTCAGCAAACCCGTCACCGAACAACAATTGCTGGATACCATTCTCGATTGGACTGATGTTAAAGCCTCTACTATTTCGGCGGAAGATTCACCAACAAATAACCGAACCGAACTCTCAGAACGACACACGAAGGGTGAAAATGAAGTCGTTGATCTTGAAATGGCTCTGCGCTTGGCGGCGGGCAAAAAGGAGCTAGCCCAGGAACTGTTTGATATGCTACTTACCAGCCTTGAAGACGAACAGGCTTCAATTATCGAGGCCTATCAAAATAATGATCGAGACAGCTTGTTGCATAATGTACACCGCTTGCACGGAGCGACAAGGTATTGCGGTGTCCCAGCATTGCAGTCGGCTACCGCTTACGTTGAAAGTACGCTAAAACAAACACCATCAGAGGATCTTCATAAGGCCATGGAAAATCTTAACTATGAAATTCAACGCTTAAATAACTGGGCCGGATCAAATAGCTAGGGAACGCATAGCTTCTAGCTCTAGATTCATCTAAAAAGCCGGTTCAACCTACTTATCCGGCTATTTTTTCTTCCAGTTCCCCTCAGGATCCTGGTAGTAATTCCCCAGCTCTGTCTCCTCCACAGCCCGCTGATAAAACAACATAGCCACTTGCTTTATTTCAATATTATTTTTCTTCGCTGTAGCAGTAAACACGGCCCGGCGTTTATTGTTGACCTCCTTAACAATGAGTTGGGTTTCCTCACTGGGAGGATCAACCAAGTAACCTACGTACCCATCATTTCTTTCACCGACCAACCCGGCGTTTTTCGCCTCTTTAAGGGTTATCGCATAGGCAGAGTTGATTCCGGCTAGCATCAGGACAATAGCTAAAACTATCTGCTTCATAGGACTCTCTTCCTTCAATCTTTTCAACATTTAAAACAACCCACTATCATCTTTGAATATCTGATCAAGTTCTTTATCAACCTTGACTCTGATTTCATGCTCAATTTTTACATTAAGATTAATCTCTATGGGTTTGTCCGGCACTGCAATCTGCACCGTCGGAGCACAACCCCACAAGCAAATGCACGTCACAATAAGAAGTAAAATGTTTCTTTTCATTCGTTAAAACCCATTTGGCTATTGAGATATATGCTACCAGCCCAAGATTAACACTGGCTGAACAGAATCACTACAGAGATGTTCCTATTTGCTTATTTTGAGTAGTTTATTATTGAGTATATCGGTAACCACTCGGCTAGACTGGAGACTTTTTAATAGCATCGGAATATTATCGCTGATATTCACATTCAGATTGATTTTCTGTCCCTGGTTCATATCAGGGTTCATCCCTTTCATTCTTACATCTAGTTGCAGATCGCCCTTTGGAGAATAGTGTGCGACGAGTTTCATTTGATCATAATGATAGTTATTCAAAGCCTCTCTCACCAGCTTCACTGCAGAGTTCAAGCCAGGCTCTGCGCTATCGGCTTCATAGCGAATAATTCCACCGGGCGCCAATGCCGTTAATTCTCCACTATCGATACTCATTCCCTCGGTTGTTACTTTGATAGGCAGCTTGCCACTCAACCTTCCGGTCGCCATCACCGCTTCATAGTCAGCTTTTTTCAGCAATTCAGCGATATCCAAAGCATCTATATTCAGATTCAATACCTGATTTTGAGATGACTCCTTATCACTAATGTAATAACTATAATCTTTGAAGCTGACCTTCCCACTCAGCATAGCTGCCTGAAAACTGTGAATATCCAAACGTTGGTCAAGTGTGTCGAATGAATAGCTCAATACAACATTTCTAATCGGGAGACCAATATCCAGCATTTCAATCTTCACTGAGCCCGGCGCCGAACTGCGAACCTCACTCAAACCCTGCGTTTTCGCACCAATATTACCAGATAGACCAACAAACGCTACATCATGAAAATAGCCGGCCAACCCGGTGGCTCGGTGCCTGATTTCGCCTTTGATCGCCGGGTCCTGACCCGATAAAGACCAATCGAATTGCGCTTTCATCTCCATAGAACCTGACAGAAGATCCAGATTAAACTCCCAGTTATTGAAGTAATCCGAAAGCTGCTGCTCCGAAAAATCAATATCTGCGGACCAAAAACTGGCGCGACCGGTTTCTTCGTCCAACTTGTGACCCATCTCATAGGCAAATAAAGCTACCCCGGTATGCGTTTGAAATGCACCGGACATATCAATCTGTCCTTCGTTGAGCTTAACCTCAGTCTGCACCTTCAGTTGGGGCAGTTTGAAGTCAGCATAACTGGCTCTATTGAGGGTTCCATCCAAATTCACAGTCGCCGATAGCTGCTTATTTCGAACGGCCCCTGATCCCGATAGTTCTGCTCCGGTCTGTACCTGATACTCCGTGTTTTTTTGGCTCGCTCGCAGCTTGACCTTCTCAACATCGAATTCCAAGTCTTCACTGTCAAGGGAATAGCTTAATCGTGCCGCCTCCAACAGTTGCAACTCGAGTTTATCTATCCCCAAATCAGAAAAAATAAGTCCATCCGCACTCATTTGTGAACCCGGCAATAAATTGATCTGCGCCATACCCGATTTCAGAAAAAAAGCTCCGTTAACTTTGGACTTTGGAGACTTGACCACAATTGAGTCCAGGTCCAACCTGGACATTTCAGCTTCGATCACCAACCCTGTTTCACAGTTTATTTGATCATGCCAAAAGCAATGGAACTTCCGAAAACTGCCATCAACCAGCAACTCGTTTGTTTGACTCTCAAGCTTTAACATCACCGTCTCAGAACCGAAATCTAGCTGTATACCCTGCTTATCAATTACAATCAGATCAGCGCCAACCGGCAGTTCAAGCTGCAATCTGCCGAGCACAGTTGCGTGATTATTCTTATACTCCACACTAATAGGCTCAGCAATTTCAGCATGCATGGCCACTCCATCCAGCAAAGCTTGCTCTATTGCATTGGGAATTTTTGCTGAAAGCTTCATATCCAGAAGCCCTGTTAGATACGACAGATGACCGGGCAAACTTATTTGCAGCTCATCAAGCAAACCCCAAAAGCCCTGCAAAACAACACCGAGCTCCCCGTCTAACCGGTAACCTGCTGAATCCGGTTTGAGCTGGGCCTTTAATGAGGCAAAAGTCTGCTGTCGATTTGCGAGTTCGAAGCTCAGATCTGTATGAACTTTTAGATATTGCTTAATCTCGACGGTAACTGTATGGCTATCTCCAGTTAACTGGGCGCGAACACCTTGTGGCATTTTCTCGAAATCAAACCGTAACACCTCAGGCACCACATCCAGTTTGAGAGCATGAATATCAAATTTCTCAATTGGCAAAATCAGGATTTCTTGTATCATTTCGCTCACGAGCAGCGGTTCGCTATCATTAAATTCCGGTATCGCCAAGGCGGCGCGCTTAACCTGAATATTATTTAGCGATAAACTCCTCAGAGAATAATCCACGCTTAGATCATCAATCAGCTGTAAGGCATTGTTGTTGCCCATTCTGAGCTGTATATGCTCAATAGCCGATCTTTCCCAACCCAAGTGCAGACCATCAATTCGCTCGATATAAACCTGCGAATCAGTCAGCCACCAGTTAGCTATCGTTTTTATCAATACAATACGGTAGAAGCCGATCGCGAGCAGCAATAACAGAAAACTAAGAAGGGAGAAAATCAGCTTTTTGATCAGTATCTGTCCGCAGTTAGTAATGCAACAATTGCATGCAAATTTAACACACTTTGATTATTCAGACGTTTATTCTAGGTCCGATACTATGCCCGATACTATGCCCAACAGAAAGACTTTAGGAAAATAGCAAATGGGTGGAGTAACTCAAGTAGATGCTCTCTAAAGCATTTGAACGCCAATAACTTCCCTATTGAGGTTCCTCAGTTAAGTATTCATCTACCCTGCGGACTGGATCAATTGTTTCATTTCCCAGATGGCTTGTTTAAGCCCCGTAAATACAGCTCTTGCAATAATGCCATGTCCAATATTTAACTCGTTGATCCCGGGAATCGCAGCGACCTCTTCAACATTATGATAGTGTAAGCCATGACCGGCATTAACGACCAACCCTTGCTTCAGCGCGAAGCACACACCATCCGAAATGCGCTGCAACTCTTTTTGTTGCTGCGCTGGTGTTAGCGCATCCGCATAATGCCCGGTATGAATTTCAATGGCTGGAGCGCCACATTCAACAGCTGCAGTTATTTGAGTGGGCTCCGGATCGATAAATAAAGACACCTGTATATCTTGATCCGCAAGCTGTTCAGTCACGGCCTTAATCCGCTCCTGCTGCGCCACCACATCCAGCCCGCCCTCTGTAGTAAGCTCCTCTCGCCGCTCTGGCACAAGACAGACATGAGGCGGCTTAATCTCGCGCGCAATGGCAACCATCTCATCGGTCGCCGCCATTTCCAGATTCATCCGGGTTTGCAAAATATCCCGCAACATCCTCACATCGCGGTCCTGAATATGACGCCGATCCTCGCGTAAATGTAGCGTAATCCCATCAGCTCCTGCCTCTTCAGCTTCAATGGCCGCCTGAATTGGATCAGGGTAGCGTGTACCCCGTGCTTGCCGTAACGTCGCCACATGATCAATATTAACACCCAGCAACACTCGATTCTTATCAT
>CBDUGR010000042.1:0-10231 GCA_965366515.1 uncultured Gammaproteobacteria bacterium
AATCCTATAGATCATTCGACTTACAATTACGATGTCGTTCGTAAATTCGCCATTATGACAGTCGTTTGGGGCGTTGTAGGCATGCTGGTAGGCGTGATAATCGCCGCTCAGCTAGCCTGGCCATCTATCATGTATACTGATTTACCCTGGCTTACCTTTGGCCGGTTAAGACCTTTGCATACTAACGCAGTCATTTTCGCTTTTGGTGGTTCTGCACTCTTTGCTACCTCTTATTTTATTGTGCAAAGAACCTGTCATACCAGCCTGTTTGCTCCAGGATTGGCCAAGCTCACCTTCTGGGGCTGGCAACTGGTGATCCTTTCCGCCGCGATTACCTTGCCTATGGGGTACACCTCTTCCAAGGAATATGCGGAACTGGAGTGGCCGATCGATATACTGATTACCCTGGTCTGGGTCAGTTATGGGATTGTCTTTTTCGGAACCATCGTAAAGCGTAAAACCTCGCATATTTATGTGGCCAACTGGTTCTTCGGCGCATTTATTATTACTGTGGCCGTGTTGCACATCTTTAATAATCTGGCAATACCGGTTGCACCTTTTAAATCCTATTCGATCTATGGTGGTGCGATTGATGCCATGATGCAGTGGTGGTATGGACATAATGCCGTTGGCTTTTTCCTGACTGCCGGGTTTCTTGGCATCATGTATTATTTCGTGCCTAAACAGGCTGAACGCCCGGTCTATTCTTACCGCCTATCAATTGTTCATTTTTGGGCGCTTATTGCCACTTACGTTTGGGCCGGTCCACACCATCTGCACTACACAGCGTTACCAAACTGGACACAAACACTCGGCATGGTTATGTCGCTGATTCTGCTAGCACCCTCATGGGGCGGAATGATTAATGGAGTTATGACACTTTCAGGAGCGTGGCACAAGTTGCGTACCGACCCAATTCTGAAGTTCCTGGTGGTATCACTTTCCTTTTACGGCATGTCCACTTTTGAAGGTCCAATGATGGCAATAAAAACCGTCAATGCCCTGTCTCATTACACCGATTGGACGATTGGACATGTGCATTCGGGTGCACTGGGATGGGTAGCTATGGTATCGATTGGCGCCATGTATCACCTGATTCCTATTATGTATGGTCGAAAGTTTGGTGAGATGTACAGCATTAGACTCATTAATATACACTTTTGGCTTGCTACCATTGGTACGGTACTTTATATCGCATCGATGTGGGTGAACGGGATCATGCAGGGGCTAATGTGGCGCGCATTCAATGACGACGGTACTCTTACCTATAGTTTTGTCGAATCGGTTGAAGCCAGTTATCCCGGCTATATGATTAGAGCCATCGGTGGGGTTCTTTTCCTTGCCGGCATGTTGATCATGGCCTATAACGTCTGGAAAACCATGAGAGCAGACGTGCCATCAGCAGTGACACTCACCGAGCAAAGCGCCTAAGGATTAACACTATGAACCATGATATTGTAGAAAAGAACCTGGGCTTGATGTTTGTGTTGATTATAGCAGTAATCGCACTGGGCGGGCTGGCAGAGATCGTCCCATTGTTCTTTCAAAAACAGACCACCGAGCCGATTGAAGGGTTGAAACCTCTCTCCGCATTACAGTTGGAAGGCAGAGATATCTATATCCGTGAGGGATGCAATACCTGTCACAGTCAAATGATACGCCCTTTCCGCTCAGAAACTGAACGCTATGGCCATTACTCGGTAGCTGGAGAAAGTGTTTATAACCATCCCTTTCTTTGGGGATCTAAACGAACGGGGCCGGACCTGGCCAGAGTTGGCGAGCGATATAGCGACGAGTGGCATCGAGCACATCTCTACAATCCTCGTGATGTGGTTCCGGAGTCCAATATGCCTCCTTTCCCATGGCTATTTGAAAACACGTTGGATGGCAAGTATACAGCGACTAAGTTAACAGCATTGCGCAAACTTGGGGTCCCCTATACCGACGAAGATATTGCTAAAGCTTCTGAGCAGGTTAATGGGCGATCAGAAATTGATGCGCTGGTAGCGTACCTGCAACAGTTAGGTACTATTCTGAAAAATAGGCGTTAACATGGATGCCAATGATTTACGTGGTATTACTACGCTAATAGTTATGGTCGCATTTATCGGTGTTTGTATTTGGGCCTACAGTTCGAAACGCAAGAGCCGTTTTGATGAGGCGTCGCAGTTACCTTTTAGTGATGAGGAAACACCGGAAAACAATAAAAGCCAGGAGAAGCAAACTCATGAGTAGTTTCTGGAATATATGGATCATTGTCATCACCCTTGGTACGATTTTTGGGTGCTGGTGGCTTCTACAGTCGAATAGTAAAGGTGAGCGCGATGAGAGTGGCGAAGTGCCTACCACCGGACATATCTATGATGGTATTGAGGAATACGATAATCCATTGCCAAGATGGTGGTTTAGCATGTTTGTGATCACCATTGTCTTTAGCCTGGTCTATCTATTACTTTACCCTGGTTTAGGGAGTTTCAAGGGTGTTTTAGGCTGGTCACAGGAAAGTTCCTGGCAAAAAGAGAAACAAGAAGCCGATGAGAAATATGGCCCGATATTCGCTGAGTATTCGAAAGCCAGCATCGTCGAACTGCAATCAAACAGAAAAGCCCTGCTCTCGGGACAAAGAATATTCGCTAATAACTGTGCGGTATGCCACGGTTCCGCAGCAACCGGAAGCTATGGATTTCCCAATCTGGCGGATAGTGATTGGTTATACGGGAGTGAGCCTGATCAAATTAAAGCAACTATTTCGCAGGGGCGCCGAGGTGCGATGCCAGGCTGGGGCCCAATACTTGGAGAACAGGGCGTAACGTCGGTGGCAGAGTTCGTCATGAGTTTAAGTGGACGTAAAGTAGATGCGCAACTGGCTAGCGAAGGGAAAACGCACTATGAATCAACCTGTGCTGCATGCCACGGTGCAACAGGCGAAGGCAACATTCTTCTTGGTGCGCCGAATTTGTCCGATAATATATGGCTTTACGGCGGATCGCCGGAGCTTATCAGACATTCAATTCGTAACGGCAGAAACGGAAATATGCCGGCCCATAGAGATCTGTTAGGAGACGATAAGGTGCATTTGGTCAGCGCCTACGTATACAGCTTGGCCCAAAAAGACTAATTCCCATTATTTAATCTTTCTGGAGGGTTGCTCCCTGGCGCCCTCCTTTGCTGTAAACACTATTTATACTTTAATTAAAAAGCGACATAGTTTGGCTATATTCTGGCATTTGTTTTTTGAAGAAAAGCTGATCCTGTTAAGATATACCTTATTCGCAATCAGGCCAGAAGATGACAGACAACATTCCCCTAAAAGATCTTAATGAGTCTTCAGAGAACGGAGGGCAGCGAAGTAGTACTGAGACTTTCGATCTTTACCAAAAAAAGGAAAAAATCTATACCCGCAAAATAGAGGGTTTCTATCAACGCCTCAGACTCTTCACCGGGTGGCCACTTTTATTGGGCTATTTTGCACTTCCCTGGATCAACTGGGATGATCGTCAATCCGTTTTATTTGACCTGCCAAATCGACAATTCCATATTTTTGAGATCACTTTCTGGCCACAGGATTTCATGCTGCTGGGCTGGCTACTGATTATTGCGGCCTTTGCCCTGTTTTTCGTCACCACCTGGCTTGGGCGAGTCTGGTGCGGTTATACCTGTCCACAAACGGTATGGACCAGTATCTTTATGTGGGCCGAACAGGTAACAGAAGGTGATCGTAATGCGCGTGTCAAGTTGGACAAGCAGCCCTGGACCGCTCAAAAAATTATTAAAAAGACATTAAAACACGGTATCTGGCTCGGTGTGTCTTTGATTACCGCAATCACTTTTGTTGGTTATTTCACCCCAATAAAGGAATTGGTTAGTCAGCTGGCATTGTTAAACATGGGCCCTTGGGAAGCATTTTGGGCACTGTTTTTTACCGTGGCGACCTATGGCAATGCGGGCTGGTTGCGCGAGCAGGTATGCATTTATATGTGCCCCTACGCCCGCTTTCAAGCGGCCATGTTTGACCAGGACACATTGATTGTCTCCTATGACCCGGAGCGCGGTGAAAACAGAGGGTCGCGCAAACAGGGGCAGGATTACAAAACAGCAGGTCTGGGTGATTGCATCGATTGTCAACTCTGCGTTCAGGTCTGTCCAACCGGTATTGATATCCGGGATGGTCTTCAGTATGAATGCATCAATTGTGCGCTCTGTATTGATGCCTGCAACGGCATAATGGATAAAATGGATTACCCCAGAGGTCTTATTCGTTACACCACAGAACATAAGCTGGAACACAAAAGTGGCGGCATTATGCGTCCGAAGCTAATGGGTTACGGCTTTGCGCTGATTATCATGAGTCTAATGTTTGCCTATACTATCGGCAGCAGAACACCCCTGGAACTGGATATTATCCGCGACCGAAATCAATTATACAGGGAAACTTCCGAAGGTCTTATAGAGAACACCTATACACTCAAAGTACTTAATATGAGTCAAAACGAGATGTCGTACCAGATTCGCATTGATGGGCTTGAGCATTTCCGGTTAAAAGGTGGTAGTGGAATTGACGTCGCTGCGGGTGAAATTTTATCCATTCCGGTTCGTGTTGAAATAGATCCCGCGTTATTGCCTAATGTCAATGTACCTATCAGATTCGAGGTGAGTGCGCAGGATCAAAGCGTATCGGTTAGCGAGGAGACTCGATTTCTTGGGCCTCGTATTCGTTAATACTGAGTAAAAAAAGATGACTAATACTGACCTTGAACCCTGGTACAGACAATTCTGGCCCTGGTTTATAATAGCACTGCCACTCACTGCCGTACTTGGCAGTGCCGTTACGATCTGGATAGCCGTTACTAACAAAACTCTGTTGGTCAGTGAAAGTTACTACCAGGAAGGCCAGTCCATAAACCAACAATTGCTGCAGGATCAGTTAGCAACGGACGCCAAGCTGGTTGTTAGTATTTTATTCTCCGGCAAGAACCAGCTACTATCGGTTCATCTCAGCGGCGACATCTTGCTCCCGGATTCGTTAAAACTAAAACTAACTTCCCCTTTTGATCCCCAGCAAGATGTTCATTTCCAGCTAAAACGGATGAACCAACATCTGTATCAAAGCAGCTATTCAGGCAATTCTGCCGGACGTTTCTATCTTTCCATTCTGCCACCTGACGGAAAATGGCGTATCAATCAAGAGATTCAACTGTCAGCAGAACAGCCTGTCCGTATTTCTCTCGAAAAAACCGGCAGCCACTAAACGCAGCGTAAATGGAATCATTGAAGCCCTGTTATCATTGCGGTTTGCCTGTACCTCAAGGTAGTTCATATCTGGTAAACATTAAAGGCACCAACGAAGCCATGTGTTGCCCTGGCTGCCAGGCTGTGGCACAGACAATTATCGCAACGGGATTAACCGACTATTATCAATATCGCACCTCGGTGGCGTACCCCGCAAAGGCTCTGCAAAAGTCATTGATCGACGAATTACGGCTCTACGACCGGCCCGATATTCAGTTGGATTTTATCACTGTATCCGATAGCGGTGAATCTGAGGCTTTACTGATCATAGAGGGTATCACCTGTGCTGCCTGCGTTTGGCTAATAGAGAACCAGTTAGCGAAGCTGGACGGTCTGTCAGACTGTTCGGTCAATCTGAGCAACGGTCGTGCACGAGTCACCTGGCTGACTAACAGCCTCGACTTGAGCGAAATTTTGCAATCGATTTATCAGATAGGTTATAAGGTCTACCCCTTCTATCCTGCCAAACAGGATGCACTAATCCAGAGCGAAAACCGACTGTTTATCAGGCGTCTCGGTGTGGCCGGGATAGCGATGATGCAAGTGATGATGTTCGCTATTGCTTTGTATGCTGGCGCATTTGAAGATATGGTGAACGAACACCGACAGTTTCTCCGGTGGGTGAGCCTATTGTTGACAACGCCGGTAGTGCTTTATTCAGCGCAGCCTTTTTTTATAGGCGCCTGGCGCAATCTGAAAACTCGACATTTAAGTATGGATTTGCCAGTTTCTCTGGCCATCTCTTCTGCCTATCTGGCCAGCTTCTGGTCGACCATTTATAACGGGCAGGAAATTTACTTCGATTCTGTCGTGATGTTTACTTTTTTCCTGCTGCTCGGACGTTATCTGGAATTTCGTGCGCGAATAAAACTGGATCATAGTACCTCCGCACTTAGCAAGCTACTTCCGCAAACCGTTACGTTGATTAATGGCGCACGACAACAAACTATTGCGTTGCGAGATTTAAAGCCCGGCGATCAAATTTTGGTTAAAACCGGACAGATTATTCCTGCGGATGGTTTAGTTGTTGATGGTCGTTCAAGTATCGACGAATCTCAACTGACAGGAGAGTTCATGCCACAGAGCAAAGGGCTCAATGACAAGGTGGTTGCAGGCAGTATTAACCTGGAAAACCCGATCCGGATAGAAGTGACGCATGTCGCAGGGCAAACAAGACTGTCAGGCGTACTGCGTTTACTCGACCAGGCTCGCGCCAGCAAGCCGCCCATAGCAATTATGGCTGATAAGGTGGCGCAGTACTTTATTGCGGGCGTTTTACTGGTCGCTGTGTCTGTAGCCTTTGCTTGGTGGTTAATTGATCCGGAGAAGGCCTTTTGGGTTACGCTTTCAGTCTTGGTGGTTACCTGCCCCTGCGCCCTATCTCTGGCCACCCCAACTGCCCTGACAGCTGCAACGGCATATTTGGCGAGATTGGGCTTTCTGGTCAGCCATGGTCACACTCTTGAAGGTCTTGCTCAGGCGACGCATATTATCTTTGATAAAACGGGAACTCTAACCAAGGGACGATTGACGCTACAGGAAATTTTAGTGCTAGGCGACAATTCCAAGCATGACTGTTATCAGATTGCTGCAGCAATTGAAGCCTATTCCGAGCACCCCATCGCAAATGCATTTGAGAAAGTCAGCATTGAAGCGTCCAATGTCCGCATCGCCACTGGACAAGGAGTTCAGGGTACCGTCAGAGATAAAATCTACCGCTTGGGAACCCCGGAGTTCGTGCTTAAACCATTGGGTAGACCAGCGCCTCCCCTACCCGCATCAGAGGCGAATGATTCAACTCAATGGGTGCTTCTCGGTGACGAAAGCAGCGCGCTTGCGTGGTTTCAGCTCAACGATGAGTTAAGACCTGATTGCTGCCAAGTCATCTCGGATTTGCAACAGATGGGATTTGAGATCGGGCTATTAAGTGGTGATTTTTCAGGGAATGTAAAGACAATAGCAAATCAGTTAGGTATCGAACAGGCTATAGCAAATGCCTCCCCACAGGATAAAATGAAATATATCCAGGCACTGCAAAATAGCGGCAAAAAAGTGGTGATGGTGGGTGACGGCATCAACGACATTCCCGTTTTAGCCGCCGCCGACATCTCCATAGCAATGACAAATGCATCTGATCTTACTAAGACCTCAGCAGATGCCATCTTATTATCAGGCGATCTGCGTCACCTGATCGATGCTTTCGACTGCGCCCATAAATGCAGGCGTATAATTAAGCAAAATATTGGCTGGGCCATTTTATATAATTTGCTGGCGCTGCCGCTGGCTGCGACCGGCCTCATTGCTCCTTATCTGGCAGCTATAGGTATGTCCAGCAGTTCTCTGCTTGTAGTTATCAATGCGTTACGCTTAAATAAAGATCGCCAACCATCTCGCGAGCACGAAGTAAAATAATGGATATTATTTATTTGCTGATACCGATAGCTATTATTCTGGTCGTGCTAGCGCTCAGCGCTTTTTTTTGGGCGGTCAAAAATAATCAATTTGAAGACCTGGAAGGACCTGCACATCGCATACTGTTTGATGAGCCGGAATCATCCGCCAAACACCCAGCCGATAAAACAGCCCCTGATGCAGCCCCTGATAAAAGGGATAACCCATAGTGCAGCTACAATATAATTTTTTGGCTGCTTTTCTGGTAGGCCTGCTTGGGGGCGCTCATTGTGTCGGGATGTGTGGTGGCATCATGGGAGCTCTGGCTCATTCCGTATCTGCAAATAACAGAACTACCCGGCGATTAATCCCCCTCCTCTTTGTATTTAATCTGGGCCGAATTCTTAGTTATACGTTTGCCGGCGCGATAGTCGGTACGGCAACCTGGATGATCGCGAGCCAGTTTCAGCAGGCAACATTTATCCTGCGCCATATTGCAGCGATCATGCTTATTCTATTGGGACTGTACATTACCGGCTGGTGGCCCGTGTTAAGGTATCTGGAGAGCGCAGGCGGGAAACTCTGGCAAATAGTGCAACCTCGCATCCAATCACTCCTGCCCATCAACAATCCCGCTCAGGCGCTGCTTGCAGGGCTTTTATGGGGTTGGTTACCCTGCGGCCTGGTCTATAGCAGCTTAATTTGGGCGTCAACTGCTAGCGCCTGGTATCAATCGGCGGCGATTATGTTTTTTTTCGGTCTGGGCACATTACCAACGCTCATGCTAACAGGGTTATTTCTCGACCAATTGAAAGCGTTAATGCAATCAAAAGGGTTTAGAGGAGGTGCCGGTTTTCTAATCATCCTGTTTGGACTCTGGACACTGGCCGCTATATACTTTCAACCGCACGATAATCATAGCCATCAGGATCATGATAAAAGCTTATTTCAGACAATTCAGCCGGCTCCTCAACGTTAGGAGGCTTGTCTATTAATTTGGTTGTGTTGAAGAAATTAACCGGTTCCTTGACATCCCGGCTTGTGTTATTGGAGTTGCGGTAATAAACTGCACCTGTCGGAGCAAGTGCTCTTAGCTCTTTGTTAGAAGTAGGTAACGTATTGAATAAGTCTGAGTCGCAAGCAGTAAGGTTACACTCCTTTCGTGAGACAACATGCCAGAGTTGTAGTTTACGCACACTATGCTTGCCCCTGTTATTGAACTCCCAGGATATTGATCGATTAGACTCGATCATTAATCGCAGTCGTCCTATTAAAAAAGGTGAATTTCTTTTCCGCCAGGGCGAGCAATTTAAAGCGCTTTTTGCCATTCGTAGCGGCTGCATTAAAACCTATTCAATTACTGCGCAGGGTGAGGATCAAATTACCGGCTTTTATCTTCCGGGAGAGCTTATCGGTCTCAGCGGGATAGATACCCAGAGTTATCCAGTCAGCGCTGTGGCGATTGAAACCACAACCATCTGCGAAATACCCTATTCTCGATTTGAGCAACTAACCGATCAGATGCCAGAACTGAAACGTCAGTTCATTCACTCTCTCAGTAAAGAGATTCGTGGCGATTTGCATATGATGTTATTGCTGAGTCAAAAAAATGCCGAGGAACGCGTTGCTAATTTCCTGCTGGATTTATCTGCCAGAATTCAACGCAGAGGCTACGCGGCTGATTTTATCTACCTCACCATGTCCCGCAATGAGATTGCCAACTATCTTGGTTTGGCCGTAGAAACTATAAGTCGAGTCTTTTCTCGTCTGCAAAAAGCCGGTGTAATATCTGTAACGGGAAGAGCCGTGGAAATTACAGACGCCAAGTTACTTGAAGAAACCGCAGGTTCCTGTGTGTTGACTCAGGACCAGAATAACAGCGAGTCCCGCTAGTTTTATTGCCTCACCACCTCTTCTTTGCTGTTGAGTAAGATCCTCTCAGGCAATCTCTGAAGATTTTCTTAGGCGATAGTCATGGCAGCTTCGCTACTTAAATGGCCAAAACGCTTTCCTGTTTCCGACAGGACCTCTTTTATATGATAAGCGCCTGTGTCGGTCTATTTACAAGCTGAGAATATTGCTGTAAAAAGCACAGCTGTTTATCAACTGATCCCTATAGTCTTCCTTATGCAAACACAGGTAAAAAAGGCAAAAATAAATTTCAACAAACTACAAAAACGTTTGAGACGGAACGTTGGGAATGCCATTGTCGATTTTAACATGATCGAAGATGGTGACCGCGTCATGGTGTGCCTGTCTGGTGGTAAAGATTCCTATACCATGCTGGATATCTTGTTAAATCTCAGAAATCATGCGCCTATTCAATTTGAAATTATTGCCGTCAACCTGGATCAGAAGCAACCGGGCTTTCCGGAAAATGTATTACCGGAGTTTTTGGAGTCCATTGGTGTTCCCTACCATATCCTGGAAAAAGACACTTACAGTATCGTTCAGGAAAAAATACCGGAAGGAAAAACGACATGCGCGCTCTGTTCGCGACTTCGTCGTGGCAGCCTTTATGGCTTTGCCAGTGAAATCGGTGCTACAAAAA
>CBDUGR010000043.1:0-10220 GCA_965366515.1 uncultured Gammaproteobacteria bacterium
GATCAAGAGCTATGTTAATGCGCGCTCAAGGTTGCTCGCTGAGCAAAGCAAACTGCAGCAGCTGATTGATTACAGTCGAGAGTATCAGGCGATGATAGAGCTTAAAGGGCGAGAAGGAATCAGTGCTACGCAGTTGCACTCTTTGCACCAGTTTTTACATAAGCTCAGTGGAGCAATTACGCAGCAGCAAAAGCAGCTGTTGCTGGCCGAGGAAGAGGCACAACAGAAGGAAAAACATTGGTTCCGGCAACGGGGTGCGGCGAAAAATATGGAAAAGCTGATTGCTCGTCATGCCAATATGGAACGTGTCGAAACCGATAAAAAGGAGCAAAAGGAGTTCGATGAGCAGGCGCAGCAAACCTTTAGTAGTTATCTTTAAGGTAGAGTATTCCGTCCCTTGGGCATAGCGATTTATGCCAAATTAGCAGAGTTGGCCTGGCAATTGCAGATTTCTAGTCAGCAGCTGTTGCTGAACCAGAATCATAGTGGATTCGTGGATAATCGTTTTTGCTGGAGACTAGTATGAATTCAATCAACAGGCCAATAGATATCTTGCTCAATACAGAGGTTGCTAAAGCACGTCCTCAGGATAGAAGTGATTATCTAACTGGTTCAAATAAAAGAGAAAATTCATTTGATTCTGTGCTATCAGTGAAGCAAAGGGAAGTGCGCAATGCGAAATCTGAAGTACAGGAAAAGAGGTCGCCAGAAAGGGAGTCCAAGGTTGATTCTCCTCACAGTGACCGCCCGGAAAAGCGCAGCGTAACCGAGCAGAGCGGTAAAACGGAGACGGATAACGGCAAAGGATTGCCGCTGGAGAAAGTAGCCGATAAGGAAGGAAAAGAGCCTGACGAAGTTAAAACGGATGTGTCGGTTCTCCAGCAAAACCTTGAAAACGCTGAAGGGGCCGCGCTGTGGTCGGAGACAATCTCTATTGAAACCGACCTGGCTGTGGCAAGTGATGAAGCGAATGTCGAAGCATCTGAGCAGGCAGATAGCACTTTGCTGGCTTTGAATGATGCAGGGGAGGAGCAGCCGGCAGCCCCGCAGTTAACGATTAACGGTTTAGATGTGAGTTCGGTAAAGCAGGCTGCACCGGAGTCATTGTCGGGTGTTTTTACCACTCGGCAAAGCGAGATCCAGTTCAAGCCGGGAAGTATGCCCAATGGTGATAAATTGAAGTCCGGTATTGAGCTGAATTTGCGTGGTGACGCCAAAATGGATCTATCTGAAATGTCTCAGGGAAAGCAGTTTTCGCTGGGGCAGGAGCTGAAACAGTGGCTAAGTGAGAGCAAAGTTGGCCCGGAAGTGAATCGGCCGAGCGCTTCAGTGGTTAATAACAGTAACCTGACGGTCAATACCACCGCTCAGCGACTTGATGGGTTAGCGCAGGCAGCCCAGGGATTGGCTCCAACCCGTTCTGCTGGCGTAACCTTGAGCGTGCCAGTCACTGTAAATTCACCCAATTGGGGGCAGGCCGTTGCGCAGCGTATTGCCTGGCTCGCCAGTAATGGAATTCAGTCGGCAGAATTAAAGTTAAATCCACCCGAGCTGGGGCCCGTCGAGGTTAAGATAAGCGTGAGCAGTGACCAAACGAATATTAATTTTAGTAGTCAGCACGCATCCATTCGCGAGGCACTGGAACTTTCAGTGCATCGTTTGAGGGAAATGCTGGAGTCAAACGGGTTAAATCTGGCGGATGTTAATGTGTCAGACCAATCGCTGGCACGTGATGACAAAACGGATACAGATTCTGCGGAGCAGCCAGGTTTGGCAGCGCATGAAGGGAATGAGGAGAGCGAAAACCAGGCTACCATTGTTACTGAAAGTTCTTCGCTAGTCGATTTCTATGCCTGACTAGTCGGGATATAGGTTGTAGTTTTTGGTGATAAGCCCGGAATGTCTAAAATCAAATAGTTTTGATAGGTAACAGATGTTCTCTAAAGGCCGATAATATTGCTATAGTTAATGATATCCACAACGGCTCCTGTTATGAGGGGTGGTGGTTAGTTAACTTGAACTGGGTAGGCAGTAACTAAATACTCCTGTCCTTTTATGGCAATAGGATAACGAAGTGAACTAAACATGGCTAAAGCAGATAAGAACAAAGGTAAAGGCAAAGACAAGGAAAAAGGCAAAGAAGAGCTGGAAGTTGATGAGGATAAAAAAGGAGGCAGCACCAAATTAATTATTATTGCGGCAGCGGCGCTTCTCTGTATCGGGCTGGGAGCCATCGGAATGTATTTCATGATGGGCGGCGGTGGGTCAGCTGAAGAGCAGGCAGCCGAGGGCGAAGATGCTCAGAAACAGGTGCAGGCAATATATTACCAATTGCCAAAGCCCTTTATCGTCAGTTTTCAGGCGAAGGGGAAACAGCATTATATGCAAATTAAAGTGGCATTTATGACACGCGATCAGGTGGCGATAGATACGATTCTGAAACATCTGCCTGTGGTTAAAAATAGCCTCAATCAGGTTTTTGGTAGTAAGGAGCTGGCGGTGTTGCAGACCTATGAAGGGTTGCAACAGTTAAATAAGGAAGCGACTGAAGCTGTGCAGGCGTTTCTTGAGAAAGAAACAGGCTCACCCGGATTAGAGCGATTGCTCTTTGTTGATTTTGTGATGCAGTGAGCCATTTGGTGTAGATTAATTTCAGGTGTCGGAAACAGAGTGAAAATTCAATCATGTCGGTAGAAGAACTGCTATCTCAAGACGAAATTGATGTGCTTCTCAATGGCGTTGATGAGGGTCAGGTCGAAACTCAAGCACCGTCGGCACCCATGCCGACCACTACGCACTATTATGATTTTGCCGCTCAGGATCACATTGTGCGTGGTCGCATGCCGACGCTGGAAATGATAAACGAGCGATTCTCGCGGTATAGTCGCGCCAGTATGTTTAATCTGTTACGCGAAACCACGGAAGTTAATGCGATTGGAATCGAAAGTATAAAATTTTCGGAGTACCTGCAAACGCTTAGCATGCCCACCAGCATTAATATGATAAAGATGTCGCCTTTGCGGGGTACTGCGTTGTTGGTGATGGATTCTCAGTTGGTGGTAAGGTTAGTAGACAAATTTTTCGGTGGTGGTAAACGAGAGATAAATGTTGGGGAACGGGAGTTTACGGGTACCGAGCAGCGAATGATCCAGAAGATGATCGAGCAGGTGTTTATCGACATGAAAGAAGCCTGGAAAACGGTGATGCAAGTCGATTTTCAATATACCGGCAGCGAAGCTAACCCCGCGATGGTCAATATGATCAGCTCAAGCGAGGTGGTAGTGGTCAGCACCTACGAATTTGAGCTGAGCGATGAGTTTTGTAAGCTGCAACTGGTGATTCCGTACTCCACGCTGGAGCCGGTGCGAGAGAGCCTGGATTCAGGTGTGCAGGCCGATGTTGACGAAACTGATGAGCATTGGTTGCGGTCGCTGCGTGAAGATATCATGTATGCGTCCGTGCCGCTTAATTGCCGGGTGGCGCAACGCAAAATCACCCTGCGTGAAATTTTGAATTTTAAAGTGGGTGATGTAATCCCAATAGAGATGCCCGACACCAGCCCGCTGGTCGTTAATGGTATACCCATATTTGAGACACGGTTGGGAACATCAAATGACCATTTGGCGCTTAAGATTGTGCGCCAGATAAAGCAGCCAAGATAAGTTTAGCGGCCTGAAGAGCGGCGTGCGAGGAGGACAAATGGCGGATCAAGAAGTGGATACGGAAAATGGAGAGGGACAGGAAGCGGTCGATCAGGAAGTAACTGACCAAGACGTTACTGAGCAAGAAGTTGCTGATCAGGATACAGCAGCGGAAGAAAACGCCGTGGAACAGGATTGGCAGCAGGCTGAGGAGACAGTGGTAGCCGAGCCTGCCGGTTTTCAGGAACTGCAGGATGAAGGAAGGCCAAATTTGTCACCCGAGCTGGAAGTGATTCTTGATATTCCGGTTAATATTTCCATGGAAGTAGGTAATACGGAAATCACCATAAGGAATTTGCTTCAATTGAACCAGGGTTCGGTGATTGAGCTGGACAGACTGGCTGGAGAGCCATTGGATGTCCGGGTTAATGGAACATTAATTGCGCACGGTGAGGTGGTGATTGTTAATGATAAATTTGGTATTCGTTTAACCGATGTCGTAAGTCCGTCCGAACGAATTAGCAAGCTGCGCTAGAACGTCAATTATCCGACACTTTATGCAAATGAAAGCAAAAATTTATAGTGGGTTCATCCAGCTGGCACTCTGCTTTTCTGTTGCCGCCGCCGAGGCGCAGCCGGAAAAGGTGCCTGGCGTGTCGAGCACTGATCTGCTGACAGTGGTGCTGGGGCTGGCAATTGTCATGGGACTGATCTTTGGTTGTGCCTGGCTAATTAAGCGCATGGGCGCTATGCCAGCGGCTGGTGGCGGTGCAATCAAGGTGCTGGCAGTACTGCCGTTAGGCGCAAGAGAGCGTGTCACCCTGGTGGAAGTCGGCGGAAAACAATTACTGTTAGGTGTCACAGCGACCCAGATTACAACCCTTCATACCTTCGATGAGCCGGTGTTAGATGCGGCTCAAACAACAAATAATTCAGAGTTTGCACAAAAATTGCATCAGTTAATGTCACGTAAGTAATGTGACATTTTTTTGTTGGTGACTATGAATTGTTTGGTTTCGCGCTGGCATGTGCCGGTACTCTTGTTTTTGCTACTGTCTTCGCCTTTGACACAGGCGGCAGATCCTATTGGAATTCCCGCGCTCACGCTGACTACAGCGGAGGATGGCAGCCAGCAGTATACGGTGACCATTCAAATCCTGTTCCTGATGACAGCGATTACGCTGCTGCCCGCGCTGCTAATGATGATGACCTCCTTTACCCGTATCATCATTGTTTTTTCAATTCTCAGACAGGCGCTGGGATTGCAGCAGACCCCTTCCAATCAGATCTTATTAGGGCTGGCGCTGTTTCTTACTATCTTTATCATGTCGCCAGTGTTTGAAACAGTCAATCAGGTGGCGCTGCAGCCATATCTCGCATCCGAACTGCAACCGCTGGAGGCGGTGCAGCAGGCGGCAGCTCCGTTTCGGGAGTTTATGCTGGGGCAAACTCGGGAAACGGATCTGGCGTTGTTTGCCAGAATAGCCGATGCAGGGCAATTTAACGATCCACAGGAGATACCCTTTAGGATTCTGGTGCCGGCCTTTGTGACCAGTGAGCTAAAAACGGCTTTTCAAATCGGCTTTATGATCTTTATACCCTTCCTGGTTATCGATCTGGTGGTGGCTAGTGTGCTCATGGCGATGGGAATGATGATGATGTCGCCGATCATCATTTCCTTACCCTTTAAAATTATGCTGTTTGTGCTGGTTGATGGGTGGGCTATGATTATTGGCTCGCTGGCGGCGAGTTATGGGGTCTAAATGACCCAGCTGATATTTGTTGGCGTTAGCAGAGAGGTATCAATATGACACCTGAAGTAGTGGCTTCCCTGTTTGGCGAAGCTCTGTTTTTAGCGGTGCTGATGGTGGCGGTTATTGTTGTGCCCAGTCTGTTGGTTGGACTGGTGATAAGCATGTTTCAGGCGGCAACGCAGATCAATGAGCAGACTTTGAGTTTCCTGCCCAGGTTATTGGTAACGCTGCTTACCATTATGGTAACCGGGCCCTGGTTGATTGGCCGGCTATTGGATTTTGCGAGCCGCTTGTTCACCAATATTCCAATGCTGATCGGATAGAGATCCAGTGTTTGAACTTCCCGCAGCTGAGATTACCGCCTGGATCGGACGTTATTTATGGCCCTTTTTTCGTATTAGTGCATTTTTTATGGCTATGCCGGTGATAGGTACACAGCTGGTTTCAATGCGTATACGCCTGGGTTTGTCGTTGGTGGTCACTTTAGCGGTGGTTCCAGTGTTGCCAGTTATGCCGCGTATTGATGGCCTGTCGTTAGCGGCCTATCTGCTAATCGCAGAGCAAGTGCTGGTTGGGGTCGCAATGGCCTTCGTATTGCAACTCTTATTCCAGATTTTTGTTGTAGCTGGGCAGATGATTTCCTACCAGATGGGCTTGGGCTTTGCCTCGATTGCTGATCCGGTTAACGGCGTGTCAGTGGCCGTTTTGAGTCAGTTTTATCTAATGTTGGTAATGCTGCTGTTTTTGGCAATGAATGGGCACCTGGTCGTAATCGAAGTGTTGATGGAGAGTTTTCGTGTGATGCCAGTGACGCTTAGCGGGTTTGAATTTGGCTGGCTATGGCGACTGGTCTCCTGGGGCAGCTGGATGTTTTCCAGTGCCGTGATCATTGCGTTACCGGCCGTTACCGCCTTGCTGATAGTGAACTTTTCGTTTGGCATTATGAATCGGGCAGCGCCTCAACTGAATATATTCTCGCTCGGATTTCCTTTTACTATGCTACTTGGTTTGTTAATTGTATTTGTCAGTTTGTCCGGGTTTCTACCGCAATATCAAGGTCTTGCTGAACAGGGGCTGATCATGACACGTCAGCTGATAGGCATACCCTAATGGCCGAGCAGGACAGCAGCCAGGAACGCACCGAGGAGGCGACCCCGAAACGCCGCCAGGATGCCAAGGAGAAAGGGGATATTGCGCGCTCCAAGGAGTTGAATACAGCGGCGATTCTGATTGGTGGTGCGGCCGGTATGTTGGCCTTTGGTGGTACCATTATTGCTGGTCTTTCAAGGATGATGCGTTATAACTTTGACCTTTCTCGTCGTGATATTTTTGAAGTAGATTTCATGGCGTTACATCTCAGTGCTTCTCTGATAGAAAGCCTTGTTTCCTTACTGCCAATATTTATTGTGTTGTTGTTAGCGGCCATCATTGGTCCATTGGCACTAGGTGGCTGGGTGCTCAGTGGCAAGGCATTAGCGCCACAATGGAGTCGCTTAAGCTTCATTAAAGGCATTAAGCGTATGTTTGCCGCTCGGGCATTAGTGGAGCTCGTTAAAAGTATTGCAAAAGTAGTGTTGGTGGTGGCCCTGGCTGTACTGATTCTATATACCATGAAACCCGATATCATTAGCATTGGTAAGCAGGATGTCATCCCTGCGATGGTAACGTCGCTTAATGTTGTCGCGTGGTCAATACTTGGCTTGAGTCTTACGATGATCATTATTGCCAGCATCGATATTCCCTTTCAGCTTTTCGACCACTCGCGCAAACTTAAAATGACACGACAGGAAGTCAAAGATGAGATGAAAAACACTGAGGGTAAACCCGAAGTGAAAAGCCGTATTCGCCAATTACAGCATGATATTTCGCAACGTCGTATGATGTCTGCCGTGCCGGAAGCCGATGTGGTGATTACCAACCCGGAACACTATGCTGTTGCTTTATGCTACAACTCAAACCAAATGGGGGCACCAATTGTCGTAGCTAAAGGTGCAGATCTGGTGGCGCTAAAAATAAGAGAAGTAGCCAAGGCGAATCAGGTGCCGATGCTAGCGGCGCCACCTCTTGCCCGAGCCGTTTTCTACAGCACGGAAATCGATCATGAGATTCCTGCAGGCCTTTATGTGGCAGTGGCGCAAGTGCTCGCTTACGTATTTCAGCTGAAACGTTTTCATGACGGTAAAGGTCAGCGACCCGGAACGATGCCGGACCTTGAAATACCGGAATCGCTAAAAAGAGATTAGAGTAACGGGCGTGAGTCTATATTGGATATCCAGCGATTCCTCAATACTTGAAGGGAAGCATATTTGGCCGCAGTTAGCAGTTCACTTGTTTTTTGACGGGGTGAACTTCACTGTATGGGGGTTCAGTTCTTCGTCGCAATGATTGCAGGCAACTATGGGTTCCAGATCATGGGAGCAGGGTTTATGGGTGAAAATCATGGGCACACCTTCAGCGCCAGATAGCCATTTATCACCCCATTGGTTCATTGCCATAATCATCGGATAAAGATCTCTGCCTTTTGGCGTTAGCACATATTCATATCTATCGGGCGCCTCGCGATACAATCGGCGCTGAAGTACTCCATCGCTAACCAGCCGTTTAAGTCTATCCGCCAGGATGTTTGTGGCAATTTTCAGTTCCTGCTGTATTTCGTCATAGCGCCCTTTCTTCTGGAATACGGTTGCTAATACCATCTGAGTCCAGCGGTTTCCCAGAAGATCGATTGATTCGCCAAATAGAGTATGTCCGCTTTTACTCTGTTCTGCGGATACATTTGATCGGCGTTGGTGGCGCGGAGGTGTCTTTTGGTCATAGCCCGCCCCGGGACCATCGCGAAAGCTAATATCGTGCGCGTGTAGCTCCATGCGACAGTGCTTACATTCCATTGTCGGGAAAATATTTCGACCGCAGACTGAGTGAATCAAAGACGCTGAATACTTTACTTTGTCAGCACCCCATCGGCGCTCAAAACGCCATACCATCAATGCCAGTGGATACAAATCAAACCCTTTTGGCGACAGTCGATATTCAGAGCGGCTTGGTTTTTCTTCATATATAACCTTGCTCATGCATCCGTTATCTACAAGTTTTTTGAGTCGATCTGAAAGTATATTGCTTGCAATTCCAATGCTTGATCTCCAATCGCTGAAACGATGCAGCCCCTGAAAAGCATAGCCTAGAATCAGCAAGGTCCAGCGATCTCCAATTTCATTGAGTGCGCGATTTACAGAGTTGGCTTGAATCAAGTTGGTTTTTGGCATTGTTGTTAGTCGTCCGGAATTTGGGCTGTAGAGTACTTGGCAAAGGTAGAACTTCAAAAATTCTTCCCAGTACTATCTGGTGCTGCTTGCCAGATAAGTTATAAGGATCGCTATCTACAAATCCAAGAAAACTGCCCACAATAACTATTGAGAATCATTTGCGGGTAAGCTTACATGGGCGGTTACTTGTTTGTCAAAATTATATACTTGCATAATAAAACCTGAGGTGGTAATTTATTGTTCCGCATAGATCGATTCACTACACAGGTTCGAGTTTTAAAGCCGCAAAATAGAGACTGATTATGGATTTTGAATATTCAATAGAAGTAATGGCAATGCAGGCCAAGATCCAAAGCTTCATGGATTCGTACATCGTTCCCGCTATACCTCGCTGGATACGTGAAGTGGAATCCGGCAACCCTCATCCAGATTTTATGGAGGACCTAAAAGCGCTGGCTAGAGAAGAGGGGTTATGGAATCTGTTTCTTCCGGGGTTGCAGACGAGCGGTCAGGGGAGCGCACTGACTAACCTGGAATATGCACCTTTGGCGGAGCTGATGGGACGAGTTGTCTGGGCTTCTGAAGTATTTAATTGCAGTGCGCCGGATACAGGGAATATGGAAGTCCTGCATTTATTTGGCAGCCCGGAGCAGCGTGAAGAGTGGCTGGAACCGTTGCTAAGAGGAGAAATTCGATCCTGCTTCGCCATGACAGAACCGGATGTGGCATCTTCGGATGCCACCAATATTCAGACGTTAATTCGTCGTGATGGCGATGATTATGTGATCAATGGCCGTAAATGGTTTATATCCGGCGCTGCGCACCCGAATTGCAAATTTGCCATCCTTATGGGTTTAACCAATCCGGATGCGGAGCCTCACCGCAGGCAGAGTATGGTTATCGTACCGATGGACTCAAAAGGCGTGGAGGTTGTGCGGAATATTTCGGTAATGAACCACATAACCCCTGAGGGGCACTGTGAAATTCTATTTAGAAATGTTCGAGTTCCGGTGGGTAACTTGATTCATGAAGAAGGTAGCGGGTTTAGCATTGCTCAGGCGAGATTAGGTCCAGGAAGAGTTCATCATTGCATGCGCAGTATTGGACAGAGCGAATTGGCATTGGAATTGATGACCGAGCGCGCCTTGGAGCGAAAGACCTTCGGAAAACACCTTTTTCAGCATGGCGTTGTTTCGGAATGGATTGCTCGTTCCAGAATGGCAATAGATCAGGCTCGACTATTAGTATTAAAGACTGCCTGGATAATTGACAACAAAGGTAACAAAGCTGCTGCAAAAGAGGTCGCGATGATTAAAGCATTGGTGCCCAGCATGCAGGTTAAGGTATGTGATCGCGCGATGCAGACATTTGGCGCGATGGGTTTAAGTCCGGATACACCGCTGGCAAATCTCTGGTGTTGGGGGAGGATTTTGCGCATAGCAGATGGCCCTGACGAAGTTCATTTGCGCACCGTTGCACGACAGGAAATCAAACAGGCACGTGAGCGGTTAGGGGCCGGTTTGGCCTATATGACACCACCTGAAGTGCTTTAATAAAAAATA
>CBDUGR010000044.1:0-10145 GCA_965366515.1 uncultured Gammaproteobacteria bacterium
CAACAGAGCCCGAAAGTCGGGTTACGCTTATTTATGGTAACAAACGTTCATCCACCATCATGTTCCGAGAGGAGCTGGGCTTCGTAAAAAACCGTTATCTGGAACGTTTTAACTGGATCAATGTACTTAGCCGGGAAGAACAGGATGCCAAAGTACTACACGGGCGTATTAATAACCGCAAAGGCGGCGAACTGAATTTTAAACGGTTGATCGATATCGCCGCTACCGATGAGTTTTTCCTTTGCGGTCCCGAGTCGATGATTTCAGAAGTTTCCCGTGGCTTGCGCTCGGAAGGAATAGATGAATCCCATATTCATTATGAGCTGTTTTATGCTTCCGCTGAGGATGCCGAGGCGGTTATCGAGAAGCATCACGCAAGAGCACGGCAGTATGGCGGGAAAGTGAGCAATGTGGTGGTTAATGTGGATGGCCGGGCAATCAGTTTTGACCTGACGGCTGATGGTGAGAATATTCTGGATGGGGCGATTAATAATGGTGCGGACTTACCCTTTTCCTGTAAAGCGGGTGTCTGTGCGACCTGCAAGGCCCGAGTCATTGAGGGGCAAGTGGATATGGATTTGAATCATGCGCTGAGTGATCAGGAGGTTGCTGACGGGATGGTCTTAACCTGTCAGGCTCACCCGATCAGCGATAAGGTGGTTCTGGATTTTGATCAATGATCAATTTTATTCCGAGATTATGTTATAAAGCCTGCTGATTTTAAAGCACACTAAAAGACAGACGGAAAGCATGACCGGGAAAATGAAAGAGATTGATCAGCTGATTGACCGTTTCAGGCAGCGTACACCGATACGCAGTCGCTCGCTGATATTCACGGTATTTGGTGATTCCATCTCTCAACATAGTGGATCTGTTTGGTTGGGAAGTTTGATTCGTAGTCTCGAACCCCTGGGCATTAATGAGCGACTGGTCAGGACTTCCGTCTTCAGGCTGGTGCGCGAGGGGTGGCTCGCTTCCAAGCGGGTCGGCCGGTGCAGTTACTATCAGTTTACGCGCTATGGTATGCGCGAGTATGAACGGGCCGCCAAACGTATCTATTCATCTGAGCGTCATGGCTGGGATGGTCAATGGAGTTTGCTGCTGCCTGCCGCCGTGCCCGAGGAGCAGCGAGCTGCGCTGCGACAAAGTCTGAAGTGGCAGGGTTTTGGACAGCTGGGTACCGGTCTGTATTTGCATCCTAGCCTGGATAGAGATTCTTTGGATGAGTTGCTGGTTGAGATGGGCTTGCGTGATAAGGTCATTATTATGGATGCCCACGCAGCCGATGCTCAGTCATTGGAGGTACTCAGGGAGGCTGTCTATGAAAGCTGGGAGCTGGCTAGTTTGGCGCAGCAATACCATGAGTTTTTAGATTGCTACCGTCCGGTGCTTAAAGCGGTTTCGCTGAAGAAAAATATCGATGCTGAAGCCTGTTTTCTAGTGCGAACGTTGCTAATCCATGATTATAGGAAGGTGTTACTTAATGATATGGATATACCGCATATGCTGTTGCCGGCAGATTGGCCCGGCGATTCGGCATTGCGTCTGGTGAAAAATCTGTACCGACATGTATGCACCGGTGCTGAAAAATATATACAGGACTCAATGGAATCAGCCGAAGGCGCGCTTCCCCCGCCATTAGCAAGTTATTATGATCGACTGGGTGGATTGCCCAAAGTTAAATAAAGGAGGTTGCTTTGATACGTATAGCCGTTCTATATCCTCATTCTGAGGGGAAATCATTCGATGCAGAATATTATCAAGATAGACATTTCCAGTTGGTAAAGGAAAAGTTGGTGCCGCTGGGTTTGCAGGGACTGGAATTTGATCATGGGCTTCAGCAGGATGGACCACAGCCTTTTGTGGCTATTGGATATTTACTGTTTGAATCGTTGACTGGGTTTCAAGCGGCCTTCGGGCAGGTCGGCGCCGAATTGATGGCGGATATTCCAAATTTTACAGATATAGAGCCGCTGGTTCAGATAAGTGAACATCGCAAGTTCTCGCTGCGCTAGAACTTCTTAATCTAAAGAAACCCTGTATGCTGTGTTAGAGGACATAGCGTAAATTTTTTATATAGGTTGAAACAAAATGACAACACCCGTTTCTTTAACTCGCCAAGGCAAAGTTGGACTGATTGCCATCAATAATCCGCCCGTCAATGCGCTTTCTCAGGCGGTACGTCAGGGGATAATCGAATGTGTACTACAGGCGCAGCAGGATGATGAAATAAAAGCCATTGTGCTTTATTGCGAAGGGCGAACTTTCGTTGCCGGTGCTGATATATCTGAGTTTGGTAAAGCACCTATGGAGCCCCATTTGCCTGATGTGTTACATCAGGTTGAATCCTGCACCAAACCGCTGGTTGCAGCGCTTCACGGCACAGCGCTCGGAGGTGGTTTGGAGCTGGCGCTTTGCAGTCATTATCGTATCGCATTAGCGGGAAGCAAAGTAGGTTTGCCGGAAGTCAACCTGGGTTTAATCCCGGGCTCGGGTGGCACACAACGATTGCCGAGAATCGCCGGGGTGGAAAAAGCTTTGGAAATGATTACCAGCGGACGGCCGGTGGCGGTGGAATCGGTGGTCGAGCAGAAGCTGATTGATCAGGTAGTAGAAAAAGATCTGGTTACGGCGGCGGTTGATTTTGCTGAAACTTTAATTGCAGATCAGGCTGAGCCGCGCCGGGTTAGCGAGATTCAGTTAAGCAAAAGTGAAGGGCATGACCAACTGTTCGCTGATTGGCGTGCGAAGCTGAAGAAAAAAGCAGCAGGGCAACAAGCACCGCAATACGCCATTGATGCGATAGAAAATGCAATACTTCTTCCCTTTGATGAGGGTTTGCAAAAAGAGCGTGAAATGTTTTTGGCCTGCCGCAGCTCAGAGCAGTCGCGAGCCATGCGCCATGTGTTTTTTGCTGAGCGGGAAGTAGTCCGGGTACCCGGACTCGCCAGGGATATCAAAGGGCATGATATAGCGTCAGTTGCAATAATTGGGGCCGGAACCATGGGTGGTGGTATTGCCATGTGTTTTGCCAATGCAGGTATCCCTGTCACGCTGGTTGAGATGAGTCAGGAAAATCTGGATCGTGGCTTGGCGATGATCAAAGACCGCTACCAGCAAAATGTTAGCAAAGGCAGGATGAGTGAGCAGCAGCTGCAGGACTGTGTCGCGCTCATTGGCGGTACATGTGACTACGCGGATCTATCTGAAGTGGACCTGGTGGTAGAGGCCGCGTTTGAGAGCATGGAAGTTAAACGCGAAATTTTCAGTCGACTGGATCAAGCCTGCAAACCAGAGGCGATTCTGGCGAGCAACACCTCTTATCTGGATATTAACCAGATTGCTGCATCTACTGGGCGTCCCGATAAGGTGCTGGGGATGCACTTTTTTAGTCCTGCGAACATTATGAAGTTGCTGGAGGTGGTGCGAACAAGAGAGATCAGTGATGAATCTTTAGCCACTGTTATGAAGTTGGGAAAACGCATTGGTAAAATATCAGTTGCGGTGGGTGTTTGCTATGGTTTCGTAGGCAATCGCATGTACGCCTGCTATGGCAGGGAAGCGCAGGCACTATTGCTTGAAGGGGCGACACCGGAACAGATCGATAAGGCAATGCAATCCTGGGGGATGGCCATGGGCCCCCTGTCGGTGGTAGACATGTCGGGGCTGGATATTGGTTATAAGGCACGCCGTGAAAATCCAAATCGGTCAGATGATCCGCTGTTCTTCCGCCCTGCAGATATGCTGGTGGAGGCAAACCGGCTGGGGCAGAAGACCGGTGCCGGGTTCTATCATTATGATTCTGAAACCCGTCGCAGGGAGACAGATGAAGAGGTAGTCAGGATGATTCGCGATGAGGCGGATCGCCTGGGTGTAACACAACGTACCATCAGCGACGAGGAAATTCAGCAGCGCCTGATTTTCGCCATGATTAATGAAGGGGCAAGAATTCTTGAAGAGGGAATTGCCGGCCGCTCTGGGGATATTGATGTGATTTGGATTAACGGCTATGGCTTTCCGCGTTACCGTGGTGGTCCGATGCAGTATGCCGACGAAACAGGATTGGACAAAGTACTGCAAGGCATAAAAGCGTTTCAGGATCGGTTGGGAGATTGTTACTGGAAGCCGGCAAATTTGTTGGAAGAACTTGTAGCACAGGATAAAAAATTCAGTGATTGGGTCGGGAAGGACTAACAGATTGCTCTGCAATGTGAATAAATAACGGGTTGTGATTGCTGATTTTATCTAATGAATGGATAACCAGAGTTTTTTGCAGGGCATAAAATTGGTAAACTGCTGGGCTTTTATCGATGGCGGGTTGCTGTCGCGCAGAATTTTATCAATTTAACGGGTATTACTATGAGTATTCAGTCTTTCCATCCACCGGTTCGCACTCTAATGGGGCCGGGGCCTTCCGATGTTAATCCACGTATTCTTGGTGCCATGGCGCGCCCCACCATCGGTCATTTGGATCCCGCCTTTGTGGCGATGATGGATGAATCCAAAGAATTGCTGCGCTATGCCTTTCAGACTGATTATAGTCTGACGATGCCGGTATCGGCCCCCGGTTCTGCCGGTATGGAGATGTGTTTTGTCAATCTGGTCGAGCCAGGTGATAAAGTGGTGGTCTGCCAAAATGGTGTGTTTGGTGGGCGCATGAAGGAAAACGTCGAGCGTTGTGGTGCGACGGCGATTATGGTCGAGGATGATTGGGGTAACGCCGTTGACCCGAACAAAGTGGAAGAAGCCCTGTGTGCCAACCCCGATGCCAAAATCCTAGCATTTGTGCATGCGGAAACCTCAACAGGTGCGATGTCGGATGCACAGACGCTGGCTAAAGTTGCGCAAGCCCATGATTGTCTGACGATTGTTGATACAGTGACTTCGCTGGGTGGTTCCGAATTGAAAGTGGCCGAATGGGGACTGGATGCGGTCTATTCGGGTTCACAAAAATGTCTGTCCTGTACCCCAGGATTGTCGCCTGTAACCTTTAGTGAGCGCGCGCTCGAAGTTGTTAAGAATCGAAAAACTAAAGTGCAAAGCTGGTTTCTCGATCTGAATCTGGTACTGGGCTATTGGAATGGCGGTGGCAAGCGCGCCTATCACCACACCGCCCCCGTGAATGCTCTGTATGGATTACATGAAGCGCTGGTTATTTTGCAGGACGAGGGTATAGAAAATGCCTGGTCACGGCATTGGCAAAACCACAACGCCTTGAAAGCGGGTTTCGAAGCCATGGGAATATCCTTTGTCGTGAAAGAGGGTGAGCGCTTACCTCAGCTCAATGCGGTAACGATTCCTGATGGTGCAGACGATGCCGTGGTTCGCAGCCGTTTGCTCAACGAATATAGTCTGGAAATTGGTGCAGGTCTTGGTGCCTTGGCCGGTAAAGTATGGCGTATCGGGTTGATGGGTTTTGCCAGTAACCAAAAGAACGTGCTCTTTTGTCTGGGTGCTCTTGAGGCGGTATTGGCTGATATGGGTGCTAAAATAAATACCGGTGTTGCGGTGGATGCTGCGGCTAAAACCTATCCGTCGGCCTGATTATAGTACACGCTGATGATCAAAAAGGTTGTGCCAAGGGATACGGCTCCCCATACACCAGTGACGTCCATTATTCGAAGACGAATCAAGCAAGGCAGTGAAGCCGAGTTCGATACCTGGTCAGAAAGCATTGCACGAACCTGCAGTCAATTTGCCGGGCACTTGGCGACACAGCGCATTCGGCCGGTTGATCCGCGCGGTGAGCATGTCACCATCATCAGCTTTGATAAGTATGAAAATTATCAGACGTGGGAAGAGTCTGAGGAAAGAAGTCGGCTTTTAGATCGGGTTAAACCGCTCACTGAAGGCCGGCCTTCCAGAGAGTATATTGAGGGCTTGAATCACTGGCTATTGCCTGGGACTGGTAATGCGCGATCCTGGCCGCCAGACTTTCGTATGGTTTTGGTCGCCTTTCTGGCAATCTTGCCGATCGTGCATTTTGTTCGTCCGGCTTTAGCACCTTATTTGCCAGAACACCCACTGCTGGCATCGATCAGTGCTACAGCGATCATCAGCTTGATTATGGGATACCTGTCGTTGCCTTTGATGGTTAGAATATTTCGCCGCTGGCTGCGGTGAAGCGAGCCGGTGCTATGTTAAACTAAGCCATGCAAAGAGTTGAGGGATAGAAGAATGATTATTGTAACCGGTGGCGCTGGTTTTATCGGTAGTAATCTTGTGAAAGGCCTGAATGAGCAGGGCCGTAAAGACGTCATCGTTGTTGATAACCTTTCAGATGGCACTAAATTTAGTAATCTTGCGGATTGCACGATTGCGGACTATCTCGACAAGGCGGATTTTCTCGATCAGGTTAAAACGCGACAGCTGCCTGCCAATATTGAAGCCGTATTCCATTTGGGCGCCTGTTCGGCGACGACCGAGTGGGACGGTCGATACATGATGGAAAACAACTATGAGTACACCAAGCAGGTTTTTCATTGCTGTATAGAGCAGCAAATACCCCTGATTTATGCCTCCAGCGCCGCTGTTTACGGTGGTAGTCTGGAATTTAAGGAGACGCTTGAAAATGAGCGCCCGCTGAATGTCTACGGCTATTCCAAATTTCTGTTTGACCAGTATCTGCGCCGGTATCAATCTGACATTCAAAGCCAGGTGGTGGGTTTGCGTTATTTTAATGTCTATGGTCCGCGTGAATCGCACAAAGGTTCCATGGCGAGTGTAGCCTTTCATTTGAACAACCAGATCCAGGATAGCGGCGTTGTTAAACTGTTTGAAGGATCGGATGGTTACGTCGATGGTGGCCAGTTAAGGGATTTTATCTATGTGGGCGATGCCGTCAAAGCCAAGCTTTGGTTTTTAGATAATCCGGATAAATCGGGCATCTTCAATCTGGGGACGGGGAAAGCGCAACCTTTTAATGACGTCGCGAATGCGGTTCTAGCCTGGCATGGCAAGGGTGAACTGCAATATATCCCCTTTCCAGAGCAGCTCAAAGGTCGCTATCAAAGTTATACTCAGGCAGATATCAGGGCGCTACGCGAAGCGGGGTATAGCGAGCCCTTTAAGACCGTCGAGCAAGGTGTAAGTGACTACCTGGATTGGCTGAACGGGCGCTAACGATGAATACTCCCAGGCGTTTTATTGCTGGAGCCGTTTGTCCACGATGCGGGGAAATGGACAAAATCGTCATGTACCGGGAAGGTGATCGAAGCTTGCGCGAGTGCGTCAAATGCGGCTACCAGGATGAAATGTGTGATGATTCTGTCAACGAATTGCCAACGCGGGTTTCCGAAAAAACCTCTGCCAAAAAGGAAAGTACGGATACCCAGCCTATCAAGTTTTATCCACGTCCTAAATAGTCAGGAAAACAATGCAGAAGGTAATGGTAAGAGGTCAATCCGTCACGCCATCCAAGATCGTCTGTGTCGGCAGAAATTATGTGGCTCATGTTAAAGAGCTGGGCAACGAAATCCCGGAGCAAATGGTGTTCTTCATTAAGCCCAACTCGGCTATTTCATCTACGCTGCTATCGGCCCACCAAGAGCCCCTGCACTATGAGAGTGAATTGTCCTTCGTCTACGAAGATGGCAAGTTTGTAGCGGTGGGTTTGGGGTTGGATTTAACAAAAAGGCAGTTGCAGTCAAAGCTGAAAGCCAAAGGATTGCCGTGGGAGCGGGCCAAGTCCTTTGATGGATCAGCGCTATTCAGCCCTTTTGTGGCTTTTAAACAGCTGGATCTGCTAACGCTTCGGCTGGAGATCAATGGTAAAACTCGCCAATCAGGGGGTGTTGATCTAATGATGCACAACCCTGACGCCATACTGGAAGAGATACAGACTTTTCTGACTCTGGAAAATGGCGATATTGTGATGACGGGAACACCCGAGGGTGTGGGCCAGGTAGAGCAGGGCGATCAGTTTCTGGGGCGCGTGTTGGAAAATGGCAGAGAGTTGATCGCTGCGGAATGGGTGGCGGAGTAGAGTAAGGTAAAGATATTTCCTGCCCCGGCTTTTTAGCCAGTGCTCGCCACCGGTTTGCTCAAGGTATTTATTGCTGGGCTATTGGGTACAAATTCGCTAGTGTTGGATAAGGGGGGCAAGCCATTTTCTCCTCTTAAAATAAATGCGTCCCTTTTATTGTCGCCTAGAAACCGATTTTCGGATGTTGGCGAGCGCACTCGATGGGAACCGCGCGGGCAATTGCCGCCGAGGCGTCTCCCCAGCCTTCACAGCGAGCACGGCCGGACTGCCAGCGCACCACGTTCAATAAGCCCTTGCAAAAAGAGTATATATTAAAGAACAGCAGTAGTTTGCGCCGATCAGAGGGGGTAATGGGCTTGCGGGCGCAAATGAGTTTATCGTCGTAAAGGAAGCGCTCAGACAAGCCGATCGCACCATACGCGTTAACTTGCACCCTGCTGCCGATGGCGAGGCGGGGCCCGAGCACGACCGCGTCGAGGTAGTCCCCCTCGCCGCCGATGTACTGGCGGATCGAGCCGTAGTTATAGGGGCAGGGAACAGGCGATACAAAGTCAATACGGCCGCTGCTGCCACGTTTTAGGAAACTGCCCCGGGGAATCTCGATGACAACCTCCACGCTCGGCGGATTTTGTTCTCTATGGTCCTTGCCTGACATTGAATGACCTTACTTCTTTATCCTGTCGTCGGCTCTGGATCACCGGTGGCAGGAAATCTACACCCGGGTTGGTATATATACAATGCAACTATACCATAGAACACCATGAAACTGCCTCTAAACGCCCTCAGGGCCTCTCTCACCCTGCGGGGCGACTTTTACGCCTGACAGGAGCGGAGGGTGTGGCTTGGTAGATGAGGGCGATCAGTTTCTGGGGCGTTTGTATGAACAAGGGCAGAGAGTTGATCACTGCGGAATGGGTGGCGGAGTAGAGGAGAAGTAGCGGAGTAGAGTAAAGTAAAGTAAAGGGATTTTCTGCCCCGCTAAACCAGATCCTAGTGCGCAGGTAATAAATCTTTGAAATGCGATACTTTAAAAGCGCCCAGAACCTCGCCGGCATCGCCTAAAAATTCGACCAAAGTGTCGCTTGTGCCACGCATGCTGATATAGGCGGTAAAACCGTCGCCAATCTGTTCAAGGTGTGTATTCCCGGGCTCCTGATAGAAAAAGTCTCCAGTTTCGTATTTGCGCCCCGTTGACAGGTTGGTAATACTGCCATCAAGCACTAGTAATGACGTTTCGCAGAGGTGACGATGCAAGCCCGGCTTCCAGCTTGAGTCCTCTTTCAGCAGATACTCGACGGTATGTCGTTGCTCATCGACGACCAGTGCCTTGACGTGAATTCCCGGGCCGACTTGGCTCCAGTCCTGTTGACTGGCCTGCGCCTGGAGAGCCCTCAGTTCCTTCTCTTGTATTGTTGCTTCATTCATCGTGAATGACTCCTGTTTTATATTCTGAA
The DNA here is from genome assembly GCA_965366515.1 of uncultured Gammaproteobacteria bacterium. Lineage (GTDB taxonomy): Bacteria > Pseudomonadota > Gammaproteobacteria > Pseudomonadales > IMCC2047 > JAJFKB01. Next base: position 9,439 of record CBDUGR010000044.1, read on the forward strand.
TAGATTTTCCTCTAACCCTCTTCACGACTAACTGAAGAGGAAGTAATAACCTACTATTGGAATATAGTGGGAGCAATTACCATGTTGGTAATCCTAAGGAATTATTCAGAGGATCCCTAAAGCGATACTCAGGCGGGTTTCTGCAATAGATCCACGCGAATTGGAATATGGAACTTAAATCCGTCCGGACCTTCGTTGTTCATAAATAGACGCTCAACCTGTTGGTGAATATCCTTAGACGGCTTGTGATCAGAGTGGGTGACGTTAATCACATTGGTTTCAAACTGGGCGAAGTCTTCGAACACAATCGGCGTGTTAAAAAACAGTTCCTCTTTGAGTGAAAGTTCACCTTTATCAACACACTTTTTGATTGCTGCAAAGGCGGCGTCCCTTACTGCTTTTTCATCGTGAAACAGTTTTAAAACGTCGTTAAAATCTCCCGAGAACAGCGGTTCTGAAATATAGGCCAGCCCGCCGGGTTTAAGTACTCTTCTGGTTTCCGCCAGCGCTTGGCCCATCAGCTCGATTGGAACGTGATGAAAGGATTTAAACATCATCACCACGTCAAAGCTGTTATCGGGGAAAGGAATAGCCTGGCTGCCAGCCAGTACAAAATTTACGTTAGGCAGATCATCGATTTGCAGATTCTTGTTGTGCTGGATTTCGTCGACTTCCGTAGCGGTAATGTGTCGATTGATACCGTGATC
>CBDUGR010000045.1:0-10085 GCA_965366515.1 uncultured Gammaproteobacteria bacterium
CCACTCGACATTTCACGGTGTGTTTGAGATTCTGTAGTCCGGGCACCGATAGCCGACCAGGAGATCAGCTCGTGCAGATACTGAGGTGAATTTGGATCAAGCGCTTCCGTTGCTGTGGGCAGCCCCATCTCAGCAAGATCGACCAATAAGCGCCGCCCGATATGCAGACCCTCCTCTATGTCAAACGAGTCGTCCATATGGGGGTCGTTGACCAAACCCTTCCAGCCCACCGTCGTTCTGGGCTTCTCAAAGTACACCCTCATGACCAGACAAAGTGTATCGCTGACTTCGTCCGCAAGCTTCTTTAAACGGGTTGCATAGTCTTTCGCAGCAGCCACATCATGAATAGAGCAGGGCCCAACCACCACCATCAATCGAGGATCCTTGCGATCAAGAATATTGCGTATGGTGTCACGGCCTTTGATGATTGTTTCTCGCGCTGCGGGAGTCACCGGGATATCTTTTTTTAATTGTTCCGGTGTAATGAGTACGTCTAATGATTCGACGTTAATATTGGTTAAATGTGTTTCTGTCATATTGATACCTATCGCCCTGGCTCCTACGAAACGTCTTTCACCAGGTTGTCCACAAATCCTAGAGGTCGCATATCATATCGGAAAACAGCCAAGTGTATAACCTTACCGGAGCAAAAATAAAGAGCCGATTAGTGCTTGATATATGGCGCACTAAATATATCGACAAACTAAAGCAACGCCAGCTTTTTGAGTAACGGGAAATAAACCGCTCTTTTGATGGGGCGCTGTTCAAACTGTTTGAGCCCCTTATGATATCGATCCATACGTGCAACACAATCAGCCTCTATGGAAGCAGGTTCGCAATCGGTTAAATCAACCTCAATGACCCAGCGCTCACCTTCGCTGACAAAACAGTGCGGCAGTGTAAGTTTGTGCCGTCGATTGTTGTCCTGCACAAATACCTGGCGATTGGTAAGAATGTCCTGGTGCCCTGCGGATAGTATCCAGCGCCCTTGCGGGTCAGTCAGTATTGTGTCAAGCGTTGCCAGCAATGCGAGTTGTGTTGGCTCGTCGCCTGCTTTATCCATGTTGCTTAGAAATCGCTTAACAACAAGAGGAAGCTTGCTTTGCCTTTCACGAACCCGGTCAACACCCTGTTGTGCGATGGCATACAGTAATTGTTGAGTGACCTGCTCAAGCGATTCACAGTGGTCGGACAGTGGCAGGCTGTTCTCGGATTGATGGTATTCATGCCCTCGATAGGCTCTTAACAAATTGCTCTCCGGCAACACAGGTGGCTCCCATTTGTCACTGAATCGCCATAATTGAAACGGTGAATCATTTGCCTGAATTTTATTAGGCTCACTGATTTGTCGGTTCGCTTGTACAAGGATTGCCTGTTCTTCAATGCCAGACCACAGGCAATAGAGCAGACTGGCCGCCGCTGGAGCGATGAATCTGTTTGACTCCGGGTGCTGATTTAAGCAGGCTATCAGAGCCAGTTGCTTAACTGCGCGTGTCGCAGCGACATAGATTAGCCGGGTGTTTTCCAGGCTGACCTTTACCTTTTTTTCCTGTTTCAGGTATCGATATAAACAGTCTTCGTCTTGTCCCGTTGCAGATATTGGACTAATCAGTAGTTGTGGATGACCCATTTCAGAAAGCCGTTCGTGCTGTAAAAGCAGCTCATTACCCTGAGTTCGACCACTGCGGTCAAGGCCCGGTACAATAACACGATCAAATTCCAGTCCTTTGGCTTTATGAATGGTCATGATTTGGATTGCATCCGGGCTCTCTTCCGGTTGAGCATAGATCTCTTCCACTGCCTTATTGAATTGTTCCATATCAGCGATTATTCCGCCCGCTTCATGTTGTTCGAGCAACTCGAAAAATACGCTTGCCTGTTTTAGATCATGGCGAGAATCTGCTGTGGCTGGGCCACCCAACGCCAACCAGATGCCTTCAATCCATTGGCGCAGGGGCTTTCTTGCCCGCTGCATAAGAGCAGCCTGCAAGACAGATCTTAAGTGCTTGATAGAACGCTGGCCTTGCAATTCCAGACTTTGAATAGTTTCGTCGTTTACAATCCTGTGCCAGACGGGGAGTTGGCTGGCGCCTATTCCTGCAACCCTGTCCAGATCTTTGAGAGATAAACCACACCAGGGTGCTCGCAGCACCGATAACCATGCAACTCTATCCGAAGGATTTAAAACAGCTTTGGTAAGCGATAGCAGGTCTTGAATGATCGCTTTTTGGGTGAGTGGTTCCAGATCAACGCCCGACCAATGAATACCTTCCGCACTAAGCCGTTGTGTAATCAACTCTAAGTGTGTGCGGTTACGTACGAGAATGGCAATACTATCCTTGGGTGCCTGGGCTTGAAATTCACGTGCCAGTTTAATGACCTGCTCGGTCTCCAGACTTCTCTCAGAGTCATCAACACATGCGTAAAAAGCGACCGCATCTGTTGTTGGTTCATCTTTGAAGGATGAAGAGCTGGCATACTTGACTGCACCCCGGGCGATATCGTCATTTTCGGGGAATGCCTTGATAAAGGTCTGATTTACCCAATCGACAATGCCGCGTTGCGAACGGAAATTGACTTCGAGCTCCAGTGGCTCCAGCTGGGCGTTACCAATACCAAAATCTCTCGCGGCGAGAAATAAACCAACATTGGCATCGCGAAATCCATAACAGGATTGCATGCCGTCACCAACGATAAAAAAGGATTTTCCGTCATCTGGCTGCCAGCTTTCCGTGAGGTGCGATAGAAGAGCAAACTGAGCAGAGGAGGTGTCCTGAAACTCATCAACCAGTATGTGTTGAAGACGATAATCAAGCAACAGGGTGATATCGCTTGGCGCATCACTATGACCCAGTGCTTCCAGCGCAGCAATTGTGATTTGCGGGTAATCAACCTCTCCGCTTTCCCGAAAGATCAGCATTAATTCCGCAACCAATAGGGGTAACAGATTACTTAGACAGCCCAATAACTGCCATTGTCTGTCATCATAATAGGGTGGCGGGAGATCTCTTATTTGCAGAAACAGCGCTTTTAAATCGGAGTGTTCAGCCATTTGCTGAATCAGTGTCAGCGCATAGCTTTTTTCGTCAGCAAAATCTTTTTTGTTGGCGGCTGTCCCAGGGGGGAAGCCCTCATTCTTGGTCAGTCTCGCCCGCCATTCACCACTTTTGGTCATTAATAGCGCTACGATTGACTGCCAGGCTGACAAGGCATCTGTTGTAAAGCCAGGCAGAGCGGTGGCATCAGGCGCTATTGCTTGTTTCTCAGGTTCCAGGTTAGAAGCCGCAAATTTGAGTGCATGCAATAACTGGCTATCCATATTTGCCAGATATTCCGGAATTCTGCTTAAGGTCTCATCAACCAGACAGCGTAAGTTGCTTTCAAGGTGCGCTTTAAAACCACTAAGATCTGAACGGTTACCTACCAGGTGGCGCAGCCATTGCTCTCGTTTCCCCAAAATGCCACATAACAGGGATTCGATGCGCAGCATGTTGTTATCCAGATGTGCGATAAGTCGCTTAAGGTCCGATAAGCCCGGACCACTTTCTTTTAATTGAGCAAATAGTTGGCCTACCGCCTTTTCGTACAAGAGCTCCGGCTTGTCACTGATGGCCAGGTCGCTACCCATACCACTGAGCAGTGGCATTTGCCGAACCAAAGACATACAAAAACTGTCGATCGTTTGCAGCCTCAAGCGGTTAGGGTTTTCCAGCAATTGCCAGCCCTTTTGCCTGTTCTGCTCCATCGCCCGACAGGCGATCTCCCATAAGGTTCTTTGCTTGGGTTCTTGTGGTGCTTCCTGATTAGCCATTTGTAACGCGGCCAAAATGCGCTGTCGCATTTCACTGGCAGCCTTTCGGGTAAAAGTGATCGCAAGAATTTGCTCCGGCTGCTCAACGCTGGCTAAAAGTGTCAGTACACGTCGAGTCAACAGTTCGGTTTTCCCTGATCCAGCCGGTGCTGTTACTGCCAGGGATCGGATAGGAGACAGCGCCAGGATTCTCTGCCGTTCATCTATAACCCGGCTCATGAGGAGGTCTCCCCGAAACTTCTCGAATCCTTCACTCGACACAGGCTGCCTAGATGGCAGTTACGACATACAGATCTGTTTTTTGGGCTGACGTTGGCTTCTCCCGAGGAGAACGCTGCCATTAACGTCTCCATGTGCAGTCGCCATTGCGCCTTTAAAGCCTCCCATTCATGCGCCATTTCCCAACCTTTGATTTGCTCAGGGGTAGAAATGCCAGATGCGACACTGTCCTGTTTTGCAACACCAATAAAACGCTGCTTGTCGATATTAACCTGTGCAAAAGCCAATGCATTGATGGGGTCTGTTGTGTGCAAACTGACAGCATAGAAGGGCAGCTGAGGATCGTCAGGCCTGTCGCCTTGCCACTGTGTTACGCTGCAGGCACCTGTTTTGTAATCGATTAGAACCAGACTGCCATCCTTCAGCTGATCAATACGGTCAATGCGAACGTTTAATGATATTCCTGCGATTTCGATTGTTGCGGCATATTCTGTCGCGATGGTAGTAAATGGCTGTCGCTGTAACTCAACGTCCAGCCAAGTATGAATCAGCTGAATCAGGCGATCAATCTCCAGTTGAACCAAGGGTTCACTGAAAAGATCCGGTCGTTGGTCCGCCTGTTTAAGTACCGCGCTGGTCGCTGCCTGGCAGATGACGTCATCTAGCTGATCGGCATGCAACTGCTGCAAATGTTGCTGATCTTTCGTTTTTTTCCAGAACAACTCGAGCGCCCGATGCAACATCACGCCGCGATCTCGGGCATTGAGATAGTGTGTCGGCGAATCCATTTGTGCGGCCATGAGCCGGTGTATGGCAAATGCTTTAAAAGGGCAGGCTGCCTGATTTTTGAGCACCTGTGCCCCACCTCGCAGGGAGCCCCCGGTTTTTCCTATTTCTGATGCTTGAACGTCCGTCAGACAAACAAGGTCTGAAGATTGAGCAATCAACTCATAATAGGGGTGAGGGTGGCTGTTTAAATTATCCGGGATATCAGTAGCCATCCCCATCTGGGCCAGCAGATGACTCGGCAGCAATGGCTGGTCTTTGTCCCACAACGCATAGCTCGCGACGAGTGTGCGGGTTCCATGGAGATACTCATTAAAAAGATTTCGTGTAAATCCAAGTTCCCGGTCGGCACTTGCATGTGGCATATCGGCCTTTATTTGAACCGAAACAGGAATAAATGGGTTAGGCGAGGGTGCTGCAGGCCAGTACCGATCATTTACGCTGACCAGCCAGATGGCATCAAATGATAGCCCGCCACCTTCCAGCATACCCAGAATCTGAATAGGTGATTTGGCAGATTCTGCCTGAAATTCTGTAGCGCAAACAAATTGCTGAAGTAAACGAAACATTGCCTCGAGACTGACTTCGCCACAGATATCGGATAACCCAAGAAACTCATCCAGCAGCCCTTTCCAGCGTTTGACCTGCTGATACTCAACGCTGTCTAACGAGCGTTGTCCAGGCCACTGAAAAGCGTCCAGGTGAGCGTTTAACATCTCGCGCCAATGGGCTAATGGTGCGTTGATTGTATTGTTTGACTCCATGCTCTGGGTCATCGTTTCCAGCGCAATGAGCCAGTCTGAAATTGCCTCATCTGGTTGAGGCTGCCCAGCCAGTATTCGTCGTATCTGTTGCGCGGATAACTGGGAGAAGCCAGAGCGTCTGATCCGCTCTTCTGCCACACACAGGGAAACCTGGAACGACTGCTGACGCAAAATAAAAGGGTTGTGTAATAGTGTCAGCCATTCTTGAGTATCCAAAGGGCCCAGGCATGCTTTAAAAAGTAATAGCGCTGTGTGAATGACTGGCGTTTCGCCTAAAACTATCCCGGCGCTGATGTTGAAAGGGGGCTGGTAACGCGGTGTTTCAGGAAGTATGTATTGCGGTTCAAATTCGGCGTTAAAGATACGTTCAATCTGTTTGCGCCTGGCTTTTAAATCAGGGACTATCAGCGCTATGCGTTGCAAAGGATTTTCCTCCAGCTGTGTTTTCATCCACGCAGCCGCGGCCTTTATCTCCTGCTCAACCTGGTCATAACCTTTGCAATAAGTCGTGGTTGGCGCCGGCTTGCTTTCGTAGACGTGCAGGCGTCTGCTCCCGTGGCGAAACAACGAATGATAAAGTGGCGGAAGCTGCTGAAAACCAATTGTAAGGAGCGTGTCATGTGGTCGCAGTCGCCCTTGTTTAAAGGCATTGTTGACCAGGTCGCCGAGCATCGCAGTATTCGCAAAACCACGCTTGCGACAAAGTTGTTGATAGCGTTTTAACCAGCCTGAAAAACGTGCGCAATCAGGGTGAAAGTCAAAGGCATCTGAAGCCGGTGTCTGCCAGAGCGTTAACGTCTGCTGCGCCGCCTGTGCTGATTTTGCAGTCGCGTAGGGTTTTAGCAAAGCGGCCGCGCGATCCTCACGGATGATTTGCTCCCAAAGCAATAAATCCTGGCTTGAGGATATCGGCCTGATTGCCAGCGCTCCATCATCACCTTGCAGTAACAGTTGTTTCCAGCAGTGGGTAATCCACTCCTCGACAGGGAAAATATCCGGCTTCAGCCAGCTCTGTCGCTCTGCAATTGTATCCTGCTGATCAAATGCGGCGTCTATTTCATTTGCCAGTCGCCGGTTGGAAGTTATGATAACTGGTTGATTGGCTGAGTTATCGGAAAAATACTCCGCAATACCTGATAGATCAAAGAATGCCTTCATCACGTCAGATGCTAGGTTAAGCGATTACGTGGCTGATCTTGCATAAACGCTTTCAGGTTCAGCACCATTTCATCGACCAACCTTTGTCTGGCTTCAAGGCTGCCCCAGGCACAATGCGGCGTCACGATCAAATTGGGGAGTCCGGTGTTTAACAGCACATTACCCTGCTCAGGCGGTTCAGTGGTTAGCACATCGATACCAGCACCGGCAATGGTTCCACTTTCAAGCGCCTCCAGGAGATCACCTTCATGCACGAGGCCGCCACGTGCCGTATTGATCAGCAATGCTGAGGGTTTCATCGCCGCCAGCTGTTGAGCTGCGATAATGTTTTCAGTTTGCGGCGTGAGTGGGCAGTGCAAGGTAAGTACATCAGCGACGGGGAGCAGCTGCTCGAGCGGCAGGCGTTTATATTTACCCTGGTGGTTAGGTGGTTTTGCTGGCCCTAAACTGTCAGCGATTAGCACATTCATTCCAAATCCTTCGGCAACCTGAGCGACAGCCTTGCCAATTTCCCCGTAACCAACAATCACCAGGTTTTTACCATTCAATTCGCTAATAGGGTGGTGCAATAAACAGAAGAAATGATTTTTTCCCCAAACGCCAGCCTGCACGTCATTTGTATATTCGATTAAATGTGTGGATAACGTGAGAATTAACGCAAAGCTGTGTTGTGCAACTGACGGCGCACTGTATCCGGTGACATTGGCAACTGCGATGCCCGCCTGTTGAGCCGCCTCCAAATCGATGTTATTGGCACCTGTGGCTGCCACTAAAATTAGTTTGAGTGATTTTGCGCTGTTCATTAGTGTTTTATCAATCGGGATTTTATTGGTAATCACAACCTGCGCGTCACTGATGCGTTCCAGGCGCTGATTGTTTTGTGTTGAGGGGAAGAGGGTTAGCTGTGTAAACATCGAGGTTAGCGCCTCAAGGTCGAGGTCCTTTGGCGCAATTGAATCTGTATCTAAGAAAACACCTTTCATTTTGGTTTTATAATCCTTTTAAATAACAATAAGATAAAGCGTTTATCTAAATCGTTTTATATTGGTTTTCATTGCAGCGTTAAACTACAATTCTTGGTCATCAGTCACATTTAATTAGCTAATCAGGCCATTTGTCATGTGGCTTATTGATAATTGACTGAAAAGCTTTATAGGATTTAGCTCGGGTTCGTGATAAAAAGAGCCTATTCAACATTATCGAGTTTTGCGATGGATTTTAGCAATAAACTGGTAGTCGCCATATCCTCTCGAGCATTATTTGATCTTACTGAGAGCCATGAAGTTTATCAATCGCAGGGCCTAAAAGCCTATGCAGAGTATCAGATTGCACATGAGGATGAACCATTAGCGCCTGGCGACGCGTTTCCTCTGGTTCAGAAACTACTGGGTATTAATCAAAAGTTAGGTGGTGAGCCTCGTGTTGAGGTGATATTGCTGTCACGCAATAGTGCCGATACTGGACTGCGCATCTTTAATTCCATTCAGCACTATCATCTTTCCATCACCCGAGCTGCCTTTTGTGGAGGCAAAAGCCCCTACCGTTACGTTTCCTCCTTTGGCAGTCAACTTTTCCTGTCCACACACGCCGAAGATGTGCAGCAGGCATTACAAAGCGGTTATGCGGCGGCAACTATTTTGCCATCAAAAAACAGCTCAAGTAGCGACGATCAATTACGGCTCGCTTTCGACGGGGATGCGGTGCTGTTTTCCGATGAGGCTGAAAAGGTCTATAAAACAAAAGGATTGGAGGCCTTTACACTAAGCGAACAAGCTTCTGCCAATCTACCTCTCAGCGGTGGTCCTTTCAAATCTTTTCTGGCAGCCATGCATCAGATTCAAACCGAGTTTTCTGAGGGCGACTGCCCCATTCGTACTGCGCTGATTACGGCACGTTCAGCTCCCACTCATGAGCGTGTTGTCAAAACGCTGCGAGCCTGGAAAATACGTATTGATGAATCGATCTTCCTTGGCGGGATGGACAAAGGCGAATTTCTTCGAGCCTTTGACGCGGATGTTTTCTTTGATGATCAGGAAGGGCATTGCCAATCTGCCCGGGAGCACGTGCCTACTGGTCACGTACCGCACGGGGTGGCAAACGAGTGAAGCCAGGTGTGAGCCAATATAGCGAGAGGAAAAAAGATGATTACCAGTATTACAAAGATAAAGCTTCGCACGGCAATTAGCCTGGAAACTGCAAAAAGAGAGTTTGCAGAAATTGCTCCTATGTTTAAAAACCCGCAAGGTTTAATAAGAAAACAATTTCTCTTTTCAGAAAATGGTGCGCTGATTGGAGGTGTCTATTTGTGGCAAGACATGGAAAGCGCGCGTAGTTTTAATGAAAATATATTGATGGGTATGGTTAAACAGAAATATGGGGTATTACCGGAGGTGGATTATTTTGAAACTCCGGTGATTGTGGATAACAGCAGCGGAGAGATTATTTCGACTTAAATTCCGCCCCGGCACGATTATAGATTTTCAATTTCAGGTATTAATTGCAAATGAAGGGTGGCCGTTAAGCAAAGTTTTTGTATATTATCTCTATGTTCGAGCCTTAGTTGCGTCAAGGTTGTGGTAAAGGGAGTTTTCGAAAAACAAACAACAAGCTTTACAAAACTATCCATCGGGGGAATTCGGTAATGCGTCGTTCAATGTATAAAAGCAAAGAAGAAGAATCTGAGATCGATTTGACGCCGATGCTTGATGTGGTTTTTATCATGCTCATTTTCTTTATCGTGACCGCCTCATTCGTTAAGGAAATTGGAATTGAAGTGGATCGTCCGGACTCGTCTAAAACACAGGCCAGTGAGGATAACGCCGCCATTGTTATTTCAGTTGGCGAAAATGGTGACTATTTTCTTGAACGACGACGTATCGATGTGCGCTCTCTGCGTTCCAATATTGAGAGGCTGCATGCTGAACGGCCAAAGGCTCCGGTCATTGTCAGATCTCATGCCAAGGCCAGCGCGAAAGATTTTATCATGGTAGCCGATGCGGCGCGTGAAGCCGGGGTGTTTGAAGTTTCTCTGGTGGCGCAATAAAATGGTGTGAATGCTCCGCAATGCGTTGAGATAAACTACGGAATTCAGATAAGTATAAGGATATGCGCCACAGATACTCAATCCAGCCCACAACTCTGCATTTCTCATTGATAACAGCTATTTTCCTGCTTTTTTCCAATCAGGTGTCTGGCGATGTGGTGGCGCCTCAAAAAGAATCCGAGCAATGGTTTGTCACTAATGCCACCTTAGTGAAACCGGTTCCAATCTCCCTGTGTAAGCCCAAAGCAACAGGACTGTTTGCCAGCCAGGTTCAGTCCTGCAAACACAGGGAACAGCTAAATGC
>CBDUGR010000046.1:0-9983 GCA_965366515.1 uncultured Gammaproteobacteria bacterium
AACAATTCGGGTCATTACGAATGGAAAAACGATTGTAGAAACCCAAGCAGACATCTCCCGAAAAGACGTTGCTTTGGTCTATAAAAAATGGCCAGATGCCGAGCGATCTGGTTTTTCCGTTGCTATACCCTTTTCTGAACTTGCACCGGGTAAACATCCAACGCAAATCGAGCTAGTTGGGAAAAATGGTCACTCGCAGACCCTTGACGGCCCTGTTATCGATAATGATCAATCGTTTGCTTTGGTTGAGTCAGTAGCCAAGTCAATAAGGCTCGGAGACAAGAACATACTTTCCGGCTGGGCTGTCAGCAAAACAGGCGCAGCCAGTATTCGTATCAAGGCTCAAGGCTCGGTAATTTCTACAATTAATGTAGATGGTAACAGGTCAGATGTAGGCAAGGTTTTTAAGCACTGGGAGTATGCCGATCGATCTGGATTTCAGTGGCTGGTGCCCTTTCGAGACCTTCCTCGTGGGCGATATCCGTTATTGTTGGAATTTGTAGAAGGAAAAGATATTTTTCAGGAATCTCTGGGGCCCGAGGTACACAACAGTTTTCCTGTCGGTCGGGTTATTGCAGACGCATGGCAGCTGAATAATCCTAAAAAATTGGAAGTTTCCGCCTGGGTTGCTGATGAAGATGGTATAGCGTCCGTCGAGTTGTCTACCGAAGGCGGTCACCGGAATTTTTCCATGAGCCTGGTAAAACAGGAGGTCACCTATAGCCAAGTGAGGCGGGCGGATGAAGCTGAGATGGGGCCGCCGTCGACTGCGTTAAAGAAAGGAGCGTTATATAGCGGTCAGCTCGACTCAAACGCCTTAACTAAAGGGCTTAACAGACTTCTTGTGAAGGTTGCAGATAAATCAGGTGAAGAGTCACTGCTACCAGGCCCTCTTGTATTAACTGGGGAAAGTTTCGACGAAGCCTGCGAGGGAAAACCGGTGCGACTCTATTTTCCAGGAGATACCTCATTCTGGCGGAAAAAAGCACCTCAACTTCAGGAGTTGAGGAAATTCTTTGGCAAAGGCTGCATTGAAGTGGGGATGCAAAGCCGTGTTGAATATCTAAGAACGACTAAAGGCAAAGAGCAGGATTACCAGTTTGATCCAGATTTTCCCGATGAACAACGCATCAGAAAAGAAGGCGTTATGATGAGTACGGCGTTAAATGAACTACTTGGCTATGCCGACAAGTGGGATCTGCCGCTGATGGTTACGCTCGATGGCGGGGTTTGGGCTGACTCGGCATTTCCTGCGCCTGATGTAGATATCGTTGATGTACTGGAGCTTGATGATCGTAATGTGCAGTGGAATCAGTTTGGCAAAAGTGAACCCGATGATGCGCTATCTGATTTGCCGGGCTCTTTTGGAAGTCCGGAGTTGGCTCGCATGATGAGTTTGAACTGGTATAACAAGGCATTCCATTCTTACAAAAAGCGCAATTTGACTGCCGCTGTTAAAACGATTCAAGACTCCTCTTTTGTTAAGTCAGGCGGCCAGGTCTCAATTAATCTCGATCCTGATCAGTATATTAATCCCTGGTTTTACAAGGTGCAGTGGTATGACTATAACCCCGATACGTTACGCCAGTTTCGGGAATGGTTGCTGCATGAGGGTCCTTATTCAGATAAAGGGGCGCTATCAGGACAGGGTGTCCCCGGTAAATTGACACTCACAAAAATCAATCAGATTGCCAAAAAGAATTGGATTGATGTTGAGCAGATAGATCCCCCCAGAAAAACGCTTAACTACCAAGACTCCTGGCATCAGCTGTGGACGCAGTTTAAGCGACACCTGGTTGATATTCATTATGATCAGCTTTCAGTTTGGGCTACAGCAGCTGGAATGCCCTCAAATCGTTTATACACCAGCCAGACCTTTATTCAAACGGATGTTGCCGAGACCCTTTTTGACGAGGCGACCGGTTGGCCCGATGAAGCAGGCGTTTCGATTGAGGGTGCCAAGGCCAGTCATGGGCACTTGGGTGCAATACTATACGGGGCTGCAAGCAGAGACGAGGGCTTGAGCCGAAGCGGCGGTTCTATGTTTAGTGCGATTCAAAGGATTGATCCAGAATGGGGAGTAGTGGAGCTGAACCCGGCAACGATAGCGTTCCCGGAGTGGGTTGCTGGTCATGAAGCCTCGTATAAAACCGTGGGGAATATTTTAAATGCTGGTGCTCAATTCCTTACTCCTATGTGGGGCAGTCATATGGCGGACTTAATGACTTACCCGGATACGTTTAGATCCTATGATGCTTTTACGGGTACCCCATTTGAGTTTCAACTGGTTTGGTGGTTGCTGCATCGACAGGACATACCAGCCGGTGGCGTAAGCTTTCCTTTTGGCAATGACCTGGTTTTAAGCGCAGATGGCTGGTCTGTTCAATTAGATACCAAGTTGCAGACTGAATATGGCCGACTGGTCCTTACGGGCGAAAATAAAATCACTTTGTTCTCGCCGAAAAATATAAACGTCTCAACCGGCGATGGAGCGAAAATCAAGCTACAGGGTCAATGGTGTAGCGATGCGGAAGTGCAGGCTAATTTAAAATTATCGGATGGATCGGTCAGCAAGCTACAGATTACACCTGATCAAACAGGGTTTCTCGGGCATATACCTGAGTTTAAAAGTCTATCCTTGGTCAGCCTTGCTCTGGAGTGGGACTTAAGCCTTTGTGAGAGTCAAAAAGAAATAATTTTGGAAAATCTTTCTATCGTTCCGCTCATTCCTCAGAGTAAGCACTGATTTATATCAATTTCAATTATTCGTGTTGTTCTTTACTTTCAGTGGACTCATTATTTTCCAGCGACTCAGGTTTCTCGTTCTTATTACCGCTTTTGGCACCGAACAAATCCGCCAGCCTATACCACCAGCTTCTAATAGTCGCTAAGCCCAATGCGATTGCGGCAATGGTTGCCTGTAAAATCATACTGCCTGTGCCGGGATCCAGGTAGGCATAAGCACTGGGCATGGTAATGAATATTAATGAAACCACTAAAAGAAAGAGGTGGCTAATTTTCCTTAACAACATGTTATTGTGTTCCTTTAACTATGGTAACCGCGATCAAAACTGTGGCAACATTATAGCTGATTGTCATAAAAATGACATATAATCGGTTCCCAAAATTGTCCAGGAGGTATTGAGCTAGGGACTTTTGCTCAGGTTAGGTTGTTTTTTAACCCCTCTTTCAATAATAAAATTCGAATGGGAAGCCTCTATGCAGGACGTGCAGTTAAACTCGGCATCTTTTAGGGATCCGAGTGGATTCATTTTTACCTCCGAGAAAACCGTTTATCGCCAAGTCAACCAGTGTTACCAGGACGATTTTGATTTGCTCATGGAAAGTGGGCTTTATGAGCAGTTGGTTTCCCAGGGTTGCCTGGTTAAACATCAGGAAGTCTCGTTAGATTTGGCGTGCCAGCCAGGAGCATTCAAAATCATCCAGCCGGAGATGATCCCCTATATCAGCTATCCCTACGAATGGTGTTTCAGCCAGCTGAAAGACGCGGCATTGCTAACATTAATAATTCAGAAAATGGCGCTGGAAAAGGGGATGTCACTGAAGGACGCAAGTGCCTACAATATTCAGTTTTTGAAAGGAAAACCTGTTTTTATCGATACCCTGTCTTTCGAGAAGTATACGGATGGTCCCTGGGTAGCCTACAAACAATTTTGCCAGCATTTCCTCGCGCCGCTAGCACTAAAGGCTCATTGCGACAGGCGTATGGGGCAATTATCGCGTACTAATATTGATGGTGTTCCATTGGATCTGGCCAGCCAGTTGCTGCCTCGGCGCAGTTGGTTCAACTATTCGTTGCTGGCCCATGTGCATTTGCATGCCAAGATGCAGAACAAGTACTCTGATGCGGCCAGGGGTGAGACGAAGACAAGTTCAAAATTTTCTATGACCAAGACTAAACTCCTGGCAATGATCGACCAGCTGGAATCCAGTGTAAAAGGCCTGAAATGGAAACTGGAGAAAACGGAATGGGGTGATTACTACTCAGATACCAACTATCAAGATGAGTCCATGAACCACAAACGGGAGCTCGTTGCTGCCTATCTGGCTAATATTCAGTCAGAAGGTGGAATGTGTGCCATTGATATGGGCGCAAATAACGGAGAATTTAGTCGGGTTGCCGCAAATTATGCCGACCTGGTGGTATCGCAGGATATCGATGAAGTTGCTGTCGAGAAAAATTATTTGTTTAGTCAACACCAGAATGAAACCAGAATTCTTCCTTTGCTGCAGGATTTGGTCAATCCCAGCCCTGCTATCGGTTGGGCGAATAGTGAGCGTATGTCATTATGCGAACGTGGTGGCGTGGATGTCGTTCTGGCGCTGGCGTTGATCCACCACATTGCCATTTCCAATAACGTGCCCTTATTGCATATTGCCCACTTTTTTGCTCAGATGGGTAAACACTTGGTGATCGAGTTTGTTCCCAAAGAAGACTCGCAGGTTGAGCGTCTTCTGGCGACTCGGGAGGATATTTTTCCTGACTATACGCAATCAGGGTTTGAAAATACTTTTGCTGAGCACTTTACGGTGCTCGAAAACACCCCGGTGAGGGGTACTAGACGTACCCTGTATTTAATGCGCGCAAATGGCGAGCAAGTTTAATTACTAACGGGCTTTTGTGGCTTCAGCGAGCGGGTATCGTAACCAGCCTGATTGAGGTGTTCAATCAGGGCACTGTGCGCCTGGCTTGGTGAAGGTAACAGGTTTTCCTGGCAGGGTCGCGTATGACCTTTGACAGGTTCTTTTTTAAGAATGTTTTCAGGCAGCTTTAATCTGTAAAGCATATGGCAGTATGTCGCGTTAATTGATCCCAGCGTGTAAAAGGGTGGTTGGGGCGCTACCACTCTATGCCAGCCCTTTTCATTTGGTAGCGATTGACTTTTCTGGACCGCAAAAATTGCTTCAATACTGTTCCTTTTTGCGGAAAGCAGGGAGCGACCATCCATCCAGTTAGGAACCTCCAGATTTAAGAAATCAAGAATAGTTGGCGTGATATCCGTATGTTGAGAGTTGTCTCGCTTGATGCCGGTGTATTTTTTGTCGGGAAATCTTATCAGTAGAGGTATGGTTTCGTTTATCCGCCAGGCTTTTCCGTGATCGGAGGTAAAAATAATCAATGTGTTTTCATATAGGTTTTTTGATTTAAGAAAGGCCACTAATTCAGCGGCATACTGGTCATAATCCAGTATGGCATCATCATAAAAGTCGGTCATCCAGGGTTTTGTCTGTTTTTGCCCTTTAGAAAATAGAGGGTTCGCCGGGTGGAATTTGAATCCGTGAGTCCCTAGTAAATGGGCATGCGCATAAAAGGGCGTTGCCGCTTTTGTGATAAATTGTTTGAGGTCATCAACTCTTCCTCGATCATTCAGATCCCATGCCCAGTGGTTATCCGGTTCAGTTACAATGAGAAAAGGGTTGCTCATGGTGGAGCGCCAGAATAGATGTGATAAACGGGTACTGATGCGCTCAAACAGCTCATCATGAAATCGACTGGCGGTCGGGTAAGCTCTTTGCACAGTTGTTGGCAGTGCGAGTCGTTTACCTGAAATATCCCTATTGTTAGCGTAATGAAAACCCTCTTTGAGATTAATGTCTTCAGGGTCAATATAATGGCGAACTGAAAAATCTCCGTTGTAGTACCCCTTTCTCATGAGTATGCCGGGCAGGTGCTGGTATGCATCGTCTCCCTTAAACATGTCGGGCCTGTATATTAGTTTGGTATTTGTAGGGAGCTTACCGCTATGAAATGCGGCAATTGATCCCGTTGTTGTTTGCGAGTTGGTCAGATGGTTTTCAAAAATTAAAAGCTCATTTTTTACAGAGTCGAAAAAGGGTGTTGTTTGTCTTTTATACCCGTAAACCGACATGTTGCGAGCGTTGATGCCATCCGATGAGAGAACCAGAATATTGGGAAACTGACTATGAGTTATGGGGCCGGGATCCGTATTTACGTGTGGGGCAGTAAAGTCTTTAAACTCGGTCGTTGCCATTACCAGTGACATCAGCAAAAGTATCGGTATAACGATAGTGAGTGCCTTATTCAGGCTTTTATTTCCTGTTGATTCAAAGAGAAAAGGGTACAGTATTTTGCAGCAGCGATACCAAAGATAGATGAACAGGATTGTATAGATCAATCGGCCATAGCCGGGAAATCGGTACATCCCAAACTGAAATAGCGTGTATGTAAAGTTCTCCGCCAGCAACAAAATACAACAGGCCAGAATCAGAGCGGGGACCGCGATTAGCAGATAATCCTGATAGTACGAGCCATTACTTCTGTTAACCAGCAAATAAATAGGCAGCATAACGGAAAATAAAGCAAACACTAAAACCAGCAGTGCGGGAAGCGGAGCCAAGAGTAACACGGCCAACTGGTCCTGAACTGATAGCACATTTAGCATAGATGGCTTGGTCAGGAAGAATAGCCATTCCATAAAAAAGTAGAAATACAAACTGGCTATGGTTAAGAGAAGAACTGTTGTTAGTGGATGCTGTATGCGTAAATTATTCATAAACTGTTTTTTATTATTCAAGTACAAATGCTCCAGCTGCTGTGTTGATCAGAGGAATTCTACCAGATACACCCAATCTAAGCAGGCTAAGGAATATCTTACGAAAAGCAGCGTTTCAAAGGTACCGGTATTATCACATTTTCATTACAATGGCGGGCTTCTATTGCAGCCAGTTGCATGATTGACTTAAAGGGACGGGGTGGCTATTGATGAAGCCGAGACAAATTGGATTGACAATAACGGCAGTTTTGCTGGTTGTCGTTGCAGTGATTGTGGGTTTTCGGGTTTTTGGGCCGAACAGCATTGGTTTTATTGATTCCCCCACTGATGGACAACTATTACCTGATGGTAATGAAGTGATTGTCAGTGGTTGGGCAATAGATCCGGAAGGCGTTAGCAAGATAGAAGTTGAACTGGATTCAGGGCCGGTAACAAGGGCCTTTTACGGAATTGTTCGGCAGGATGTTGCGGCTATTGATTTGAGTAAACCAGACTACCTTAACTCAGGCTTTCGTGTGGTAATCAAAGTGCCAGAGGGCCATTCAAATAAGCTTCGTTTAGCGCTGTTTGTTACGGATGGAGAGGGAAACAGGGCCAAGGTAGATTCAAAGCAAGTCAGTTTTTCAAGCCCGGTTGAGGCTGTAAATTCCAAGCAGGACAAAAAGGCCTTTGTGGAAGATGTTTCCAGCCCAGCACTTGGTTTTATCGATTCACCATTAGATCGAGAAATACTTGAGGTTGGCGAAAGCCTGCTTGTGACGGGTTGGGCGGTTGATCCCGATGGTATTAAGGGTATTGAG
This sequence comes from uncultured Gammaproteobacteria bacterium, assembly GCA_965366515.1. Lineage (GTDB taxonomy): Bacteria > Pseudomonadota > Gammaproteobacteria > Pseudomonadales > IMCC2047 > JAJFKB01. The sequence goes on from CBDUGR010000046.1 coordinate 7,337, forward strand.
CTTGAACTGCAGAATGGTGAGCGCGTATCTGCTCAATTTGGTATTGAGAGAGAAGATGTATATCAGCAACATCCTCATGTTGCGGAAAGTTTGCGGTCGGGTTTTCGCGCTAAAGTTGAATTACCCGATAATGTGGAGCATCACCGGATCCGTTTGTTTGTTGTAGATACACATGGCAATAGATCGCTGGCTGATCGTGTCAATTTTAGTGTTTCATCGGAGTTTTTGGCAGACAAAGCAGCATTGCTGAAAGAGACTGAGGGCCCTGATACTTCATTTCGATCCAAGGGGTTTATCGATTTTCCTGCGAAGAATCTAGGGGTAGAAAACCAAAAAGAGCTGAGGGTCGCTGGCTGGGCAATTGATGCCGATGGGATTAAGTCAGTTCAGGTGACAATTAATGGTCGGTTGCAGTCGGAGCTGACGCTGGGTATTAAACGATCGGATGTTCAGAATCTGTACCGTCAGGTGGCGGGCAGTCTTCAGTCTGGCTTTGAAGGAAGTGTTCCCATAGAGGACTTGGATCCGGGCGATCATTCTTTGGCGATTTATGTTACAGATCAACTAGGGCACCGTGTAAAAGTCGCCGAACAGGATTTTGCTATTATCAGCCCTTCTATCTGGATAGAACTTCTCAACCAAAGGCCCGCCCTGAAGGCAGCAAACTTTGCGATCGCCATTGCGACCAGTAATTTAGTGAACGGTGGTGGCGCTGAAATCAAACAGACCTTTGCTGCTTACGAAAGTAAGACTATTCGTGTGGCAATTCGCGTACCAATACTCTACATGAGAACAACTTTAGGAGAGCAGAAGGATTGGATATTCGATCCGAACTTTGATGTGGAAACGATGCAGGATGGCTTGATCGTGGCCGAGGATGCATTGAATGATACGATCAAATATGCCCTGAAGGAGCAGCTTCCATTAGTGATCACACTAAATGGTGGCATATGGAGTGATGCGCGGGGAGCGGCTCCAAAATGGGATTTGACAGATTATCTGGAACAGGATGTGATGAATTGTCAATGGAATGAAAACGGGGAGGTGATGCCGGATAATTACCTGGGGCGTTTGCCGGGGTCTGAGTCGAACCCGCAATTGGCCAGAGCGTTAACCTTTAATCACTATGCCGATACTGTCAGAGACTATAAAAAAAGGAATTTGCAACAGGCCGGGCAGCAGATTAAAGCGTTTAAGGAGCGTCATCCAGAGCTCTTCCTCGGTGTTAATCTGGATCCGGACGTTTACCTGAATCCTTTTTTTCATGGTGAGCAAACCTATGACTACAATCCCGGTACTGTCAGGCAGTTCCAGGAGTGGTTGTCGGGGCAAGGTCCTTATGCCGAGGCTGGGGAGCTATATGGAAAGAGACGTCGTCCGTCTCTTAGTTTGGATGAGTTTAATCGTTTGGCCGGAAAGAATTATTCGAGCTGGTCTGCTCTGGCACCACCCTCGTTTTCAAAGCTGGAGAAGTTAAAAGCGCTATTTGATCAGTCCTCTATTCATCTGTGGCAGCAATTCAGGCGACACCTGGTTGATCTGCATTATGATGAACTCTCACTCTGGTTAAACCAGATAGGTATCGACGCTGAGTATATTTACTCTTCACAAGGATTTGCAGCGGATATGGATCCCGAGGTTGATGTATTCCCGGTTCGTATCGATAGTCCGCCTGTACGGCATGACACGGGAGGGGTTTCGATCGAGGGTGCGGTGCCTGAGGGCGGTCATCTGGGAGCCATTTTCTATGGGCGCAGTGCCACCAATGACGTGACTGTGGAAACCGGAGAAAGCCTGTTTGCCGAAATCCGCCGATATGATCCGGACTGGGCTGTGGTGGAATTCAATCCTGCTTATCTGGAGTATCCAAATAAGCAGAGTGACTATAAGGTTGCCTATCGTGCACTTCGGGATATGTTTAACTTTGGAGCGAAATTTGTCTCTCCTATGGCCTGGAATGGTTGGAATGGGATCTACAAGGATGATCCCGGCTACCTATCCTACACCTCTTTCCGCAATACTCCTCTGGAAAAGGCTGTAAAGGATTTTATGGTAGTGTTTGCTGATGCTCCCAGAGGTATGATTTTATGGCCATTCGGTACGCAAAGGCATGCGGACAATGATGGCTGGCAGGTTGTTGGTGGAAATTTCAGCATGCGGCGGCTGCCCGGTAAAATCCTGCTGAGTGCTGATTCAGGAAACAGGAAGCTGGTGTTGGAGTCTCCTAAAGGGCAAGTGATCTCGATTGATAGGATTGATACTGCTGTACTGGGTATGACGGGGCATAAAGGAACGCTCGAAATGTATTTCAAAGACCAGCAGGGTAACTGGCTTTCAGCGGCCAACCCGGTGCGCATGGAGAAAATTCCGAAGAATGTCGCAGGACTCTTGTGGCCATTAAAATGGCGAGAGGGTTTGCCTGATACTGTTTCGCAAATTCGGGTTGTTTTGACGAAAGATGGAAGTTTTAACGAGCCAATCGTGTTAAACCATATTGCGCTCTATCCGAAAGCAGTCGAGATGTCGCCGATTCACTAGTATGGGGAACCTTTTGAAAGTTGCACCTGGGAAGTCTCAATCTATAGGCCTAATTGTCCAAATATTGATATTGGCGACACTTTTTATTTTTGCAGTGGCGCAGCCGGTA
>CBDUGR010000047.1:0-9964 GCA_965366515.1 uncultured Gammaproteobacteria bacterium
TTCAAAATAGCCACCCTGGCCCCGGACGGCTCGGACTGGATGATTCGCATGAAAAAAGGTGCTGAAGAGATCGCTCAGCGAACCAATAACCGGGTAAGTTTTAAATTTTATCCGGGCGGTGTTATGGGTGACGACAAAGCGGTGCTGCGAAAAATAAAAATTGGGCAGCTACACGGCGCAGCAATACCCTCTGGAAGCCTCGCCCCCTACTACCTGGATAGCCAGGTTTACAGCCTGCCGCTAAGGTTCAAGTCTTTTGAGGAGATTGATTATGTCCGCGCCAACATGGATCAAACCCTGATAGATGGCTTCGAAAAAGGAGGATTTACTATTCTTGGCCTCAGTGAAGGTGGGTTGGCATACACAATGTCGAAGTCACCCGTGGCCACAGTTGCAGATCTGCAAAAATTAAAGGTATGGGTACCTGATAGCGATGCCATGGGAATCAGCGCGATGAATACTTACGGGATTGACCCCATACCGCTGGGTATCGGCGATGTTCTGATGGGCCTGCAAACCGGACTAATCAATACCATAGCTTCCTCACCTATCGCTGCAATCGCACTGCAATGGCACAACCAGGTAGACTACTTAACCGATATGCCTTTGCTGTATGTATACGCTGTATTTACACTAAGCAATAAGTCTTTTAATAAACTATCGGGACCCGATCAGAAAATCGTCAAGGAGGTAATGAACGCCACCTTTAGAGGTATTGATCAACAGAACCGCAAGGATAATGTGGCGGCTTACGCGGCACTGCAACAGCGCGGAATTAAACGCGTCACACCTGATCCCCAGCATTTAAATGAATGGCACGAAAAAGCCGAACAATCCGTGCAGAAGATGATCGACAATAAAATCATTTCTCAGCCGATAATTGAACAGCTCAACCAACTATTGACAGGCTATAGAAAACAAACTCAACCATGACCGCTTACCGACGCGTAACAAGGCTCATTACTTACCTCAGAAAACTGGAAGATGCCGTCTTGGTTGCGCTATTAATAGCCATGATATTACTGGCGGTCTATCAGATCATACTACGCAATTTTTACGATAGCGGACTTATCTGGGGGGAGTCACTGCTGCGGGTGTTAGTACTCTGGGTCGGGCTAATGGGTGCCATGATAGCAAGCCGTAAAGGCAACCACATCAATATTAACCTGATTACACATCTTGTCAGACCTCGCATTCAAGCTGCTATCAATATCCTCACCTCTCTCTTTACCGCGGCAATCTGCGCGCTACTAGCCTACCATAGCTTTAGGTTTGTTCTTATCGAATACCAGGACGGTCTAACCGCGTTTGCCAATGTTCCAACCTGGGTTTGCGAACTTATAATACCCGTTGCGTTTTGCCTAATCAGTTTTCGCTACCTGGCACTTGGCTGCAAGGCAATCCTAAAAACCGAAAAAAACGAGCCACTCACCCATTCCGGAAATTCTACACAGGATGACTTTCGATGACCGCAACGCTGGCATCGGTTTTACTTATCATCCTGGCACTGCTGGGAACCCCTTTGTTTGCCATCATCATCGCAGCGGCAATGCTCGGATTCGTTTTTTCAGATGTGGATCTCATGGTCATCACCATTGAGCTTTACCGGATTGTGGATACACCCTTATTACTGGCGCTACCGCTCTTCACCTTTGCTGGATATCTATTAGCCGAAAGCAATACCTCGCACCGCCTGGTTCGAGCCACACAGGCATTGATTGGCTGGCTACCTGGCGGTCTGGCGGTCGTCGCCTACTGCACCTGTGCTTTTTTTACGGCTTTCACGGGGGCGTCCGGAATTACCATTGTAGCCATTGGCGCACTCCTGCTGCCGGCCCTTCAGGAAGCCGGGTACAAGGATAAATTCAGCCTGGGTCTGGTAACGACTTCTGGCAGCCTGGGGTTACTGCTCGCCCCATCTCTACCGCTGATACTCTATGGCATCATCGTACAGCAAATGAATCTCCCTATATCTGTCGAGATACAGGACCTGTTTATCGCCGGTCTTCTACCTGCTTTATTGATGATAATCATGCTCTCTGGCTGGACTCTGTGGAACAACAGGAAGCACCCGATTCCCTTACAGGGTTTTTGTAAAAAGGAAGCCTTAGCAGCGCTTGGGGAGGCCAAATGGGAAATGCCGCTACCTTTTGTGGTACTTGGCGGTATCTACTCTGGGCTGTTTGCAGTTTCCGAGGCAGCCGCTGTCACTGCCATTTATCTGTTAATAGTCGAAGTGTTTATCTACCGGGAAATCCCCTTATCAAAACTGCCTTCGGTTATGCGCGAAGCGATGATTATGGTCGGCGGCATACTTTTGATTTTGGGTGTTTCCCTGGCTTTTACCAACTTTCTTATCGACGCTGAAATTCCCATGCAACTGTTTGAACTGATCCAGCAGGTCGTGACAGACAAGTACACTTTCCTCATCCTGCTGAACATCATTTTGCTGTTACTCGGTGCGATCCTGGATATTTTTTCGGCATTGGTCATTATGATTCCATTGATATTGCCCGTGGCCGTGCAATATGGCATTCACCCTGTGCATTTAGGTATCGTTTTTCTCGCCAATATGCAGATCGGTTATTTCACACCTCCAGTGGGTATGAACCTGTTCATAGCCAGTTATCGTTTTAAAAAACCGATCACTGAGCTTTACCAGGCCTCCCTGCCCTTTATGCTGGTTTTGTTGGTCGCACTATTGATCATCACCTACTGGCCAGGACTCAGTTTATGGCACCTTTGAGAGAAACCCTGCATATAGAGAACCCATCTCAACAGAAGCGCTCACCAAAATAAAGTTAACTTTTCAATCAACTGATTTGTAGGTCCGCTTTAACCTCGTATAATATGTACACTATGTTGTTTATAAAAAAGCTTTCCATCGTTATCAGTCTTGCACTTATGGCAGGCTGCGCATCTGTCAAACTGACAGATTCAACTGATCATCATGATCAGACAAAGCAGGTTATTCCAGAATCCTCAGTCGAGCCAACATATGGCGCGTTCGAGCCGGAAACCTTATATGCACTGTTAGTTGCAGAATTCGCCGGACAAAGCGAACGTTACGACCTTCTGCTAAGCAATTATTTGCACGAGGCAAAAAAAACCAGAGACCCTGGAATTGCTGAACATACAACACGGATTGCTACCTACCTTAAGGCAAATCAAGCGGCAATGACCGCAGCACAGATCTGGGTTGAAGTGGCCCCCGACAATATTAAGGCTAAGCAGGCATTGGCTCTGCAGCTGATTAAAGCGAAACAATTTGCGCCCGCCCTGCAGCTGATGGAAGAGACGCTCGCGGCCAATGACAAAGCCAGCTTCGAATTTTTGGCATTAAATACAAGGAATTTAAAGCAAAGCGAACGCAACAGCATTTTGTCTGAATTTGATCGTCTGTTAAAAAAATATCCGCAGAATCGCCAGCTGTTATTTGGCAAAACCATTCTTTTGCAACTCAGCGGTCGGCTTGATGAAGCGGTTAAATCTGCCGAAAAGTTACATACTGTCCAAAATAACACACAAAGCCTTATGCTCAAGGCAAAAATGATTTACCAATCAGGCAAATCGGAAAAAGCGCTGAAGTTTCTCGAATCCCATTTAACTGGAGATTCAGAAAACAAGCAGGTCAGGCTGCTATATGGACAACTGTTAATCGATCAGAAAAATTTACTAAAGGCACAAGGTCAGTTTGCCATTCTGGCCCAGCAATATTCTAAAGACCACCAGCTCAGACTCACACTGGCGCTTATCGCATTGGAGAACAACGACTTAAAACTCGCGGAACAGCTGTTTAACCAGCTGTCTTCAGTTCCGGACATGGCCGAAGAAGCCCATTATTACTTGGCTCAACTAGCAGAATCTAAAGAGAATCTCGAGCTCGCCGTATCGCATTACCACAAAGTCACTAGCGGTGATAAAGCGGTCGCTGCACACTCAAGGATGGGGCACCTTCTACTTGAAAAACAACAGAACACCCGCGTTCAATTGCTGTTTGAAGAATCACGATTAGCAAACCCTGATCAGAGCAAGACACTGTACATGCTGGAGGCCGAGCTGCTCTCCAAATACGAGTATGTTGAGGATGCTATCACGCTGCTAAACCAGGCATTGATTGAGTACCCCAATGATATCAATCTGCTTTACACGCGCGCGATGACATCAGAAAAGCTGAACGACCTGGTTGGACTGGAAAAAGATCTGCGCATAATTCTTGGCCTCCAGCCCGACAATGCAACGGTATTGAATGCTCTGGGCTATACCTTGGCAGACCGAACAAACCGGTATCAGGAGGCTCTTGAACTGATATCGAAAGCGAATGAACTGAAGCCCAATGATCCGGCAATAACGGACAGTATGGGCTGGGCCTTTTTTCGATTGGGTAACTATGAAGAATCCATTCGTTTGCTGGAAAAAGCACTAGCTGAATTCCCCGACCACGAGGTCGCAGCTCATCTCGGAGAGGTATTATGGATGACCGGTCAAAGAGAGCGGGCTCAACGGATATGGCGCGAGGCTCTTGAACAAAAGCCTGACAGCACTATTATTAAACGAGTTCTGGAGCGGCTAAATCCCGAGCAACTGAACAAATGACCCAGCGTCTAGCGCTGTTGATAATTCTCGGCGGCTTGATTCTATGCGCAGGGTGCTCCACTTCAGCGATCAAAAGCCCAACGACGACCGAACACACTGATCAGCTCTGGCTAGAGCACCAGGCGTGGATGCTGAAAATAGAAAACTGGCAATTTTCCGGAAAAATCGGTTTGCGCACACCAGAGCGAGCAAGCAGCGCCAGCTTCCACTGGAGGCAGCTGGGCGCAGAATTCGATATAAACCTGAGTGGTCCTTTAGGTCAAGGGGGCGCTCATCTTACCGGCAATGCCAATCAGATGCTTATAAAAATCTCCGGCCAAGGTGAATTTGAAAGCGCTAACCCAGAGCAAATACTACAGGAACAAACTGGCTGGAAAATACCAGTTGCGACCTTGCTGCATTGGGTCCGCGGAATACCATCTCCTGACATGAAAGCCGAATACCAGCTTGATAAGCAAGGTAGACTGATCAGTCTCAAACAGTCCAATTGGCAACTTGACTATCTTAGTTATCATCAGCTTTCTTCAAATTGGCTACCAAAAAAAATAAAACTACATCACGACCAAACTACCCTTACCCTTATTATTAAACAATGGGACACCACCGTTTCAGCCAGCTGATATGATAAAAGCACAAACTCTCAGGCTACCCGCTCCCGCAAAACTTAACCTTATGCTACATATTATTGGTCGCAGAGAGGATGGTTACCATAACTTGCAGACACTCTTTCAGTTTATCGATTATTGCGATCAGCTTAGCTTTGCTCTCCTCGAGCAGCCCAATATCAGCATCACCCCTGCATTACCAGGAGTTCGTGCTGAGGAGAACCTGATTTTTCGTGCGGCAAAGCTCTTACAGCAGCGCACCGACACTCAGAAAGGTGTTGCGATTGATATTGAAAAACGCGTTCCTATGGGTGGTGGGCTAGGTGGTGGCAGCTCAAATGCAGCGACCACACTGGTAGGATTGAATAGACTCTGGAATGTCGGACTTTCACTGGATCAACTGGCAGATCTTGGCCTGCAGCTCGGTGCAGATGTCCCCGTGTTTATTCATGGGTATGCCAGCTGGGCTGAGGGGGTGGGCGAGCGCCTGACTAAAGTTGAATTACCAGAGCCCTGGTATCTTGTCATTACGCCCCCATGCAGCGTCTCCACAGCAGAAATTTTTTCGCATAAAGAATTGACACGAAACACACCAGCCATCACAATAGCGACCGCTCTGGGGCATGGCGGAAAAAACGATTGTGAATCAGTGGTTTCAATGCTTTATCCAGAAGTCAAAATGGCTTTAGAATGGTTAAATCAATTCGCTAACGCGAGGATGACCGGCACAGGCGCTAGCCTGTTTGCAAGCTTTGACTCCCGGCAAGAGGCTGAGCAGGTATTTAAGCAACTACCCTCTACTTTTACCGGTTTTGTAGCACGCGGATTAAACAGTTCTCCGTTGCACCAGATAGAGAAAACAGGCGCTGTGTTATAGCACAGCTTTATACTGGGGTGTAGCCAAGCGGTAAGGCACCGGTTTTTGGTATCGGCATGCGCAGGTTCGAATCCTGCCACCCCAGCCATATTCTAGACCTGATTTAGGTAGGTCTTTAGTATAAACAATTGGCTTGTAAGCGGCAGGATGAGAACCGCAGAAGGTTCGACAAAATCGTCTCGAACGATTTAGACAGCGAGTCGCATATTGGCGATGCTGGCGAAGTACGAGGACGTACGAAGTAATCCTGCCACCACAGCCATCTCCCTTGATAATCGATTGTTTATTATCAAAAGACATACATTCAGGTAACGACGTCCTTCGAAGGTACATCAGCGTGGCTGCAAATCTAACAGTATTCTCAGGTAATGCAAACCCGGATCTCGCAAAGAAAGTGATCAGGCACCTTGCCATTCCCCTGGGTAATGCAGAGCTGGGTAAATTCAGCGATGGCGAAACATCGGCGGAAATTCTGGACAATGTGCGTGGCAAAGACGTATTCATTATTCAGCCAACATGCGCGCCGACCAACGATAATCTGATGGAACTTCTAGTTATGGTGGACGCAATTCGCCGAGCTTCGGCTTTGCGCATCACCGCTGTAGTTCCATACTTCGGATACGCACGTCAGGATCGCCGCGTCAGATCGGTGAGAGTTCCCATTACAGCAAAAGTCGTCGCCGACATGATGTGTACTGTCGGTATTGATCGCGTATTGACTGTTGACCTGCATGCAGATCAGATTCAAGGTTTTTTCAGCTGCCCAGTGGACAACATTTACGGTTCACCGGTACTGATCGACCATATTGAGCGGCAGCACTACAAGAATATCATTGTCGTATCCCCCGATGTGGGTGGAGTGGTGCGCGCCAGGGCTTTGGCTAAGCAGCTAGACGATTCAGACCTGGCCATTATTGATAAGCGCCGCCCGAAAGCCAATGAAGCACAAATAATGAATATCATCGGAGACGTGAAGGATAAAACCTGTATTCTCGTCGATGATATGGTTGATACTGCCGGGACGCTTTGTAAAGCAGCCGAAGCACTGAAGGCAAACGGCGCATCAAAAGTGGTCGCCTACTCAACCCACGCTGTTCTTTCAGGAGCAGCCATTGAAAATATTACAAATTCGCAACTGGATAAGCTGGTTGTAACAGATACCATTCCGTTAAGTGCCGAAGCAAAAAAATGCAAGGCAATACACCAGCTTACCATTGCGCCTTTGTTAGCCGAATCGATTCGCCGGGTTTGTAACGCCGAATCTATCAGCGCCCTGTTTCGGTAAAATTACCGTCAGGCGTTAAACTCTCCTACTGGTTTTGGTCGAGAATTCCAGTAGGTTGACTACAGGGCTTTCCGTTGAAAGTCTTTTTATTATTGAGGATATTAGAATGTCTAATGAATTTGAATTAAATGTAGAAGTACGGGACGTCGTAGGGAAAGGTTCGAGCCGCCGCCTGCGCCGCCTGGAAGATAAAGTACCAGGTATTATTTATGGCGGGAAAAAGAAAAACCCACAAAATATTACGGTGCAACACAAGGACCTGGTTAAGGCAACTGAAAACGAAGCCTTCTTTTCACACATTATTACACTAAATGTGGGAGGCGATTCTGAACAGGTCATCGTAAAGGATATGCAGAGACATCCCGCAAAACCAAAAATAATGCACTTGGATTTCCTGCGCGTTAGCAAGGATGTTGCCATCCATGTCAATGTACCACTGCACTTCACAAATGAAGAGACCTCTATTGGCGTTAAAAAGCAGGGCGGCGTCGTTTCACACAGCATCTCAGAAGTTGAAATAAGCTGTTTGCCCGGTGATTTGCCAGAGTTTATTGAAGTGGATATGAGCAATGTCGAAATTGATCAAATTGTTCACCTCACAGACCTGCAGCTGCCAAAAGGCGTTGAGTTGCTGGCACTGGCTCAAGGTGACGACCACGATCTGCCTATTGCAGCGATTCACACACCGAAGGCAGTAACTGAAGAAGAGCCAGTGGAAGGTGCAGACGCAGCGGCCGCTGAGTCTGACGAAACCAATGGTGAAGAAGCCGGCGACGAGTAGCAGGTTAAAGCAGCCTCTACTGCTGCACTGCTCTCGACGAAACAGAGCCCCTGTATTTTGGAAGAGAATATTGCACTGATTGTTGGCCTCGGAAATCCCGGGGCCCAATACGAGCATACTCGCCACAATGCAGGGGCTGATTTCGTTTCAGCCCTGGTAAGGCAAGCAGGTGGACAGCTCAAACTGGAATCTAAATTCCAGGGTCAGCACAGCAAAATATCTATAGCAGGCACGCAAATTCATTGCCTGATTCCAAACACCTTCATGAATCGCAGCGGCCAATCAGTAGCGGCCATTTCAAACTTCTACAAAATCCCCAGCGAAGCGATTTTGGTAGTTCATGACGAGCTGGATATACCACCCGGTAGCGCCAAGCTCAAAAAAGGCGGTGGTCATGGTGGGCACAATGGATTGCGCGACATTATCAGCCATTTGGGAGGCCGAGAATTTATGCGATTGCGACTCGGCATCGGTCATCCTGGTAATAGCCGGGAGGTGGTGAATTATGTTCTTAAGAAAGCATCGTTAGTCGACCAGGCTCTTATTGAAGACACTATTAATGAGGCCATCCGCCAGCTGCCCGAAATGGTTGGCGGAAACTGGAATAAGGCGCAAACTTTAATGAACGGGTTTCGCGCAGATCGCGACTGACAGACCCACTAAAATTAAAACTAGTAAACTGCCGCTCAGGCTTAATTCAAAACAGCCATCAGCACCATTGAGCAACGCAGACTAGAAATACCGAAGCACTTTAAGCGCTTCATTGACGAAAGAGATAAAAAAATGGGATTCAACTGCGGCATCGTCGGCCTACCCAACGTCGGCAAATCAACGCTTTTTAACGCATTAACCAAAGCACAGATAGGTGCTGAAAACTTCCCGTTCTGCACCATCGAGCCCAATTCAGGCATCGTTCCCATGCCCGACCCCAGATTGGAGAAACTGGCTGCTATCGTTTCGCCAGAACGTGTCATACCCACGACTATGGAGTTTGTCGATATCGCTGGATTGGTAGCCGGTGCGTCCAAAGGGGAAGGCTTAGGCAACCAGTTTCTCGCTAACATTCGAGAAACTGATGCTATCGCCCATGTGGTACGCTGCTTCGAAGATGAAAATATCATTCACGTTTCCAATCAAGTAAATCCAGCTGATGATATTGAAGTCATCAATACGGAACTTGCGCTGGCTGATCTGGAAAGCGTTGAGAAACAATTGCAGCGAGTTGTTCGAACCGCTAAAGGCGGTGATAAGGATGCCATCAAAGAAAAAATCCTGCTGGAAAAATTGCTACCCCACTTAAACGAAGCAAAGCCTGTTCGGTCACTGGAGCTGAGTGACGAGGAAAGAAAACTGGTTAAGGGCTTCCACCTGCTTACGACTAAACCGACCATGTACATTGCAAATGTCGACGAGGAAGGATTTGAAGATAACCCGCACCTTAAAGTTGTGCAGGAAATAGCCGCCGCCGAAGGCGCGCCAGTGGTAGCAGTTTGTAGCAAACTGGAAGCAGAAATAGTCGAACTGGAAGAAGACGAGAAAGCGGAATTCCTCGCCGATATCGGTATGGAAGAACCGGGTCTCAATCGTGTCATTCATGCAGGCTACCAACTCCTTGGTTTACAAACGTATTTCACCGCTGGCGTAAAAGAAGTTCGCGCCTGGACGGTTAAAATAGGTGCCAGAGCTCCGCAGGCCGCCGCCGTAATTCATACCGATTTTGAAAAAGGTTTTATTCGCGCCGAAATCGTCTCATACGATGACTTCATTGCCAATAATGGTGAACAAGGCGCCAAGGAAGCCGGAAAATGGCGATTAGAAGG
>CBDUGR010000048.1:0-9943 GCA_965366515.1 uncultured Gammaproteobacteria bacterium
CAAAGAAGCGGTTCACAAATGCCGCTTCTTTGTTACTCGCTCAGGCCGCCGGGTTGGATAAACTATTTAGTTCTATAGATAGTGATAGCCTATTAGGTAAACTGCCACTAGCATCAGCCCCCCACCCATCATCAGATTAAAAACCCTGATCCGCAACTCATTGCTCAAAATCACCATGATACGATCACCAGCAAAGGCCCAACAGCTCACGGAAGCAAAACAGATGACCAGACATATACCAGTGAAGGTGCCTAACAACCAGTAGGATCCCGAAGCGGCAAAAGCTGATACACCTGATACACTTGCTATCCAGGCTTTAGGATTCAACCATTGCAGCAACACCCCCTGATAAAATTTTAGAGCGCTCTCTTGTCCATCACCCAACTTGGGATTTGATACGGCAATTCGATAACCCATGTAGAAAACCAGACCTGCACCCGCCAGGGTTAAGCCAGTTAAAAATACTGGAAAGCGAGCAACCAGCTGAACAATACCCAGACCAATTAAAAGTAATAACGAAGCAAATCCAATCGCAGCACCTGCGATAAAAGGCAACGACTTCCTGAACCCGTGATTGGCACCATTTGATAAAGTTATCAGATTGACCGGCCCAGGCGATATAGCCATGGATAGTGCAAAAACAAACATAGCAACAATCAGTGACATAGGGCCTCTTTTAAGTATGACACTCTAATCCTTTCACTTGCTGACCAACGGATATGACAGAACTGTGATCAATTGGTTGAGATTCTTTCTGTTTGGCGGTCCACTACTTGATAGCACTGCACCATTGTCAGCAGTGCTACAATAGCTCTAGGGAGACAGCTCAACTGGTGACTTCGTGCCTGGCTTCATGCCAGTAAAGCAACCGACTTAACCTGAGCATAGACTTGCCCACCGGGCGTCAAATTCAATAGCGCCGCTGATTTTCGCGTAACTCTCGCCAGCAGGGGAACTCCACTTATTGTTAAACGTAAAGTCACCTGCGCACCCCCTTCAGGTATAAGCTCTTCTATACTTGCTGGAAAAATGTTAAGAATACTGGTGCCAGACTGGTGTTCAAGTGTGAGGCTAACGTCCCGAGCGGCAACACGCAATCGCACAGTTTGACCAATTGCGATCTCTTTCCCCGCCACTGCAAACCGACCACCAGGAAATTCCAAATAGGTAAGATCGAACGCTTTATCATGCTCCGCAACTCTGGCATCAATTATTGCGGCCGCATCTTCCTCGTGTGCCAATGGCAAATCGAGCCTTGTATATAGCTCACTGGCTGCCCCCGAAGCAACCACTCGACCCTTGTCGAGCAGTATCAAATGATCCGCCAATCGACCGACTTCATCCGGAGCATGGCTAACATAAAGCACCGGAATATCCAACTCGTCATGCAATGACTCGAGATAAGGCATAATCTCCTGTTTGCGCGGCATATCTAGTGCGGACAAGGGTTCATCCATTAATAATATTCGCGGGCTCGCCGCGAGCGCCCGAGCTATTTCAACACGTTGCCTTTCCCCACCTGACAACTGATCGGCTCTGCGCTCCAGCAGTGAGCCGATATCTAGCCACTCAATCGCACGCTGCATTGTCAGCTTGCCTTCGCTTTTTGGAACACGCTTAACCGCATACTCTAGATTGCGCTTAACATTTAGGTGCGCAAACAGCCCGGCATCCTGGAACACATATCCCAGGCTACGGCGATGTGCAGGCGTAAATAACTCAGGGGTCTGCCAAATCAGGCTGCCCAATCGAAAATAGCCCTCGGAGCAGCGCTCCAGCCCGGCACAAGCTCTCAGCAAAGTGGTTTTTCCACAACCTGAGGGACCAAAGATAGCGGTGATACCCGAACTCGGAAAACTCAGATCAACATCCAGCAAAAAGTCTCGACGTTGAATTTTAAAACGTGCCTCGATAGTCATTTCTGAATCACCGAAAATCGCCGATTCACAAGATAAACGGCCGTTAGCATCACAAATGAGAGTAATAAAAGGCCTCCCGACAACCAGTGAGCATGGCCGTACTCTAGCGCTTCAACGTGATCGTAAATAGCGATGGACAGTACCTGCGTCTCTCCTGGAATATTCCCACCAATCATTAGGACCACTCCAAATTCACCCACCGTATGAGCAAACCCTAATACCACGGCCGTAAGAAGCCCAGAACGAGCGAGGGGCAGTGCAACACTAAAAAACCGATCCAGCGGGGATGCCCGTAACGTAGCAGCAACTTCTAAAGGCCTTGGCCCGATTGCTGAAAAAGCATTTTGTAACGGCTGTACTACGAACGGCATGGAATAAAAGACAGAACCAATCACCAGACCGGTGAAAGTAAAAGCCAATGAGGGTCCACCTGCCCACTCCATCAGCCCGCCTATCGGTCCATGTGGTCCTAAAGCAATTAATAGATAGAATCCCAAAACGGTGGGCGGCAACACTAATGGAAGCGCTACCACCGCTTCCAAAAAAAACTTATAGCGCCACTCAGTACGTGCCAGCCACCAAGCTAAGGGGGTACCCAGCAGCAATAAAATAATTGTTGTTAGTCCGGCCAGCTTAACAGTGGTCACCAGCGCTAAAATATCCAGTTCACTAAGCATCAGGGGGTGCTATATCCAAAACCACGAATAACCTCTAAAGATTCCGCACTTTTAACAAAACTTAGAAATTCAGCGGCGGCTTCGCTGTTTTTGAGAAGCACAGCCTGCTGCTCAATGGGAGTATAAAGTGTCTCAGGTACATCCCAGATAGCTCCCGAAACTGGCAACTCTGGTTGCTTAAGCTGAGAAAGAGCTACAAACCCCATTGCAGCATTTCCACTTTTGACGAACTGGAAGGCTTGACTAATGTTCTCTCCACGGACAATTTTTCGCTGAAAATTTTCCCATAAGCCTAAATCTTCAAGCACCTCCTGTGCAGCTTTACCATAAGGAGCAAACCTGGGATTGGCAATCGCTAACTTTTGAAAATCTCCTCGCTGCAACCTTGTTTCTATTGGTTCGTCGCTATCTACCAATACTGGGCTCCACAAAACCAGCTTTCCTATTGCATAGGTAAAACGACTTTCTGAAACGGCAATCCCTTCTTCATCCAACAGTTTAGGTCGCTGTATATCAGCAGCAAAAAACAGGTCAAAGGGTGCACCATTTTTAATTTGTGCATAATGCTTCCCCGTGGACCCAAAAATCAGCGTCACCCTGTATCCTTTTTCTATTTCAAACCGATGCGCTAATGCGTGAATCGCCCCGCTAAAATTGCTTGCAACCGCAACGCGTATCTCTTGGGCCATTGCTGGATTGGCCATAATAGATGAAATGGCCAGAGCGAGGAATAAAATTCGTATTAGTGCTTTCATAGGAGCGCTAGTTTAGCAAAGTTAAGCCTGTTTCTGAAAGAAAGACTGGGATAGTAGGTAGCCGATGAAACCCCTTTTCAATTCAACAAACTATCTCGCTAAATTAAGCACTAGAGATTATTTGAAAGGATCGTTTAAAGGTGTCTAAAGAGAGTTCTTACTGTAGCAGCCCGCAGGGGCCTCATCGGATGTATATCGGCTTCAATATCAACAACATCAAAGATGGCATCACCCATAATAAGAGTAAATATACGGGGGGCAGTTTAAATCCGCGAGACTGACCGTAGAATCACAGTTCTGCCTGATTAAATCTGCAGGAGTCTTTTAAGCAATTCCACGACCCAAGTTTGAACGTTAACCCATGATTCTGTCACTTTTTCCATCCACTGCAAATCACTACCTGCCCACAACACTATGGCTATCGAGAACAAAGCCGATACAAAAAAAGCAGATTGTAGATTTTTTTTCAGTGTTTCCGCACCGCAAGTCTCACTTATACAAGATGCCTGTGCTTCCAACTCAGAATTCAATGGCGGGCCATCATCACCCTTCTCTGAGCTTTGCGTAGCGATATCGGAGGTTTGGTCCAGAACGCCACTATGTACTTCAGTTTCGACATCCGCCGATGATTGTACGATTGCACAATCGGCTTCCACTGCAGGGTTTTTATTTCGGTTTACCACCGGAAGCGCGATTACATTGCTACCCTGCCTACCGTTGTTACCCCGCGCATTACTAATACCGGGCACCGCTAACGCTTCTTTCTCTAACTTTCCATTAGATTGAGTGTCACCGTCAAGCAGGATAATCTCCTCGTCACTAATCTGCTCCAGCTCGCGAATAAAATCTTTACCGCTTTGAAATCTATTCTCTGGATCAGCTGCTACTGCTGTATCAATGATGTCCTGAAATAGTGACAAATGGGAAGGCAGCTGAGCCACACTTTCGCCAATGTTCTTATTTTCACCTATTGCTTTAGCAAGTGCCATTGATTGAGATTTACCCGCCAGCAGGTAATACAAAATCATACCCAAATTGTACAGATTTGACCGAATATCCATCACTCCAGCGGCTATCTGCTCTGGGCTCATATAGCTCAGTATAGTTTTATCATCTTCGACCGATACGCTTTCTTCGCGGTTAAAAACTTTTTGATATTGCCAAATATCGATTAAACAGGGCCGACTTTGGTCCGTTGTTAACAGAATGCTTGAGGGACAAACGGTTTGGACATGAATGTTTTTGCTGGCCAGGTAATCTAAAGCACCCGCGATCTCTTTAATCACATAAATTTTATCCAGCAAACACATTTGGGCGGCGCGAGCCTCCAGCGCATCGCCACAAATATAGTCGTTTATGCAGTAGATTGTGTCATTTGTTTCCCCGACCGCACAGATATTAGCGATATTCGGATGAGAAATTTGGCTCGCATACTCTCCGTCACTTAAAAATACCCGGATAGTCTCGTTCAGGTCTTCACTTTCCAAACTGGCTTTATGCCAACACTTGATGACCACTCTCTTCCCTGAATCAGACTGCTTTGCTAAATATGACTCAGAGTGATCGTCTCGCCCTATGGGCTCAATTATCTGATAGCCTGATAGTTCCATCTTTCATCCTATTGTCTTTTTACAGTTATGCAATTTGTTCGATGTCTCGATGTCTCATAGTAGTACGGTAAGCTTCAGCTTCCTGATTGCCCTGCCAACACACTAAAGCGTGGTTGTAATTATTATTATAAACATCAGCAGATACCGCATTACACACAACAGAAATTAAACAAAAGCAATAACTATGCCGCTCCAATATTTCCTTTATTTTACAAACACTTATTGTTTTTACCGCACCGCCAGTGCGAGCTAAACTCAAGCAACTGTAAATTTTTCCGACGCTTAAGGGATTAAAGTTTAGCACGCAATACAAAATCAGCACGCTTAATAAATCGAAGACTAAAAGCAAGCTCGCAAGAAACAGCAACAGTACGTTTATTTATTATCTGCAATATGAGAGAGTGACGCTCAAAGTTAATTGCATACAGGGTGTTGTATATAATGTATTTGGATCTCAGCCATTTATTCTGGTTAATGATTCTCGCCGTGGCGATGATGTATTGGTGGTCAGCCTACGGCATTAAACAGCTGGCCTTGATTGCGACCAAGGCATATTGCGTTACGATGGATGTGCAATTACTTGACGAAAGCCTGGCGTTGAAACGAATCAAGATTAGACGCGAGCATTCCGGAAAATTACTGTTGCTAAGATATTTTAATTTTGAGTTTGCCTCTACCGGAGATGACCGTTATCAAGGAGAGGTCATTATGCACGGCAAAACCTGTATCGGGATTCACTTGGATGCACATCGCATTTAACCCGCTTACTCTCTCTAAAAATCGCCATCTGGCTAACCGTCGAATTGGTATATTGTGCTTAGGGCCTGCTCCACTCAAACCGGTAAGATTCAACTTCCTCTTGCTCACTATATTCGTGGCACACCCACAAATCAGCAACCGCAGCCAGGTTTTCACCGATATAAACAAGTGGTACGCGTTCGCGCAACCAGGGTGGCACTCCATATTCCTGTAATAATTTTTTAAGTGGATGAGACCCTTGCCTGCCCTCGGGACGACAACGCTCTCCTCCCTGGCGAAAACGCACCGTCACCGGTTCTATCACTTCACTCATGCGCATGCCACCGCTCAATGAGGACCTTACCGATAACTGGCCAAAGGCTGGATCTTGTATTTTTTCTGGTAATCGCCACTGAATAATCCGCTCAGCATTGTGTGCAAATAATCTTCTATCTGCATAAAGCTTTCCCCGGTAGCGCCGTACCATAATACCTGCCCACTCAACGACCGGCTGAGCATCGCGACGTGAATTAACCACGCTGGATAGAATCTGGCGCAACTGTTCGTAACTTGGGGTGGGATACCCAAAAGAAGCAATCCAGCTTCGTAGCAAATTAAGCTGGATCGGTGATTCATAGTGCTGCAACTGCTCTACGTCCAACTCCCTGCCGCTCCAATTCAGTCCCTCGATTTCCCGCTTCATAAAAAACGCCAGACATTGGTCAGCCTGTCCGTTAATCTCGGCATTCCTCACTAAGGTTGAGCGATAACCTGGCCAGCGATTTGCCACTATCGGTAAAAGTGTGTGGCGAATATAGTTCCTATCGAAAGTTTCGTCCTCGTTACTATCATCCTCTATCCACCGCAAACCAGCTCGCTCTGCGTATTCCCTGAGTTCGCCTCTTGGAACATCCAGCAGGGGGCGAAGCAACAGGGCTTTACCGATCGCTCTCATCCTCGGCATACCGGCTGCACCTTTTTGGCCACTGCCACGAAAAAGCCTTTGCAGTACCGTTTCAGCCTGGTCATCAGCGTGGTGCGCCAGGAGCAGAACATCTTCTGTGTGCAGATTTTCCTCGAATACTGCGTAACGTGCTGTCCTTAGCTCGTTTTCAAGACTGGGCATTGATTGATCAACGCTCACGGACACGACTTCTAACTGAACCTTCAGTTGCTGGCAAACCTGACGGCAGTGCTCTACCCAATGATTCGCAGCTATACTGATTCCGTGATTTACATGCAGAGCTACAATATCTGCATCCAGATACTTCCGAATCTCCGTCATTGCATAAAGTAGTACGTGCGAATCCATACCACCACTAAAAGCAATGACATAACGACCCGTATTCGCGGGCGCAACACGGGCCAATTCATTAACCAAATGGGTAGTAGTGAAATTCATGATGTATCAATCCGTATTCAGCTTAGTATCGCGGAACGGAATACCCTTCTAACGAGAGCTTTTTGTTAGCGTCCAAACTGCCTAAACTTGAATACCATATGACATGTAGCGCTGATAACGGCTTTCAACCAGCTCGTCTACAGTTAATTCCTGCAAGCGTCCTAGCGATCGAATCAACGTTTCCTGTAACTTTATTGCCAACGGATCAAAATCACGATGGGCACCTCCGAGAGGCTCCTCAATGACCTGATCAACAAGTCCTAGCTCATGCAGCCGCGGTGCAGTAATACCCATTGCCTGAGCTGCATCAGCCGCGCGATCCGCGCTGCGCCACAAAATGGAAGCACAGCCTTCCGGAGAGATTACCGAATAAGTCGCATACTGTAACATGAGTAGTTCATCACAGACTCCGATCGCCAACGCGCCACCCGATCCTCCTTCTCCAATCACCGTTGTAAGAATTGGCACCTTCAAACGCGACATAACCCCGAGATTATAGGCAATGGCTTCGCTTTGACCCCGCTCCTCCGCATCTATTCCTGGATAAGCACCGGGCGTATCGATAAAGGTCAAAATCGGCATGTTGTAGCGCTCAGCCAACTCCATCAAACGACAAGCCTTTCGATAGCCTTCAGGTCTTGGCATCCCGAAATTACGTCTTACCTTTTCTTTAACATCTCTTCCTTTTTGGTGACCTATCACCATCACTGGCTGATCATTCAGACGCGCCATGCCACCAACAATCGCCGCATCATCAGCATAATGGCGATCACCATGCAGCTCATCAAAGTCGGTAAACAGTACTTTAATATAATCTAGCGTATAAGGGCGTTGCGGATGTCGTGCCATCTGGGCAACCTGCCATGAACTCAGGTTGGAAAAAATATTTTTAGTAAGCTCCTGGCTCTTGCTCTCTAACTTACTAATCTCTTCACTAATATTGAGATCATTATCATTGCTAACCAGGCGTAATTCTTCAATTCTGATTTGCAATTCAGCAATCGGCTGCTCAAAATCTAAATAATTCGGATTCATTGGAAAGTTCTGATTAACCTTTAATTACTTCGGATATATCTACGCAATGGTATTGATATTTAATCATAATAACAAGCAGGAAACCGGGATTCGCCTACAGATAAATGACCCTATTCCTAATAACAAAGCGACACTTTGTCATCTCCAAAACGGTCTTTAAGGCGCGTCAGCAACTCATCGTCCGGCTTTATGGTCCATTCGTTACCAAGTTGAATTTCACCTTTTGCCTGCTCGTTTGAATATTCAAGCAATATTTTGCACCCTGCTCCGCGAAACGGCGACAGAATATCTGCCAAGTAATGTGGTAGCTTGTCGCCACTTAGATTCTTCGTGATCGATAGCGCAATATGACGCGCATATCGCGCCCGTGCACCTACCACATCATAAATCGCCTTGGCCCTGACTTTAACCGCGCCAGAATAGTCATCATGGCTTACCTCTCCTTCGATCACCAATAGATTATCCTTCATTAAAAAGTCTTTAAAGGTTTCATAGGCCTCGGCAAAAACCGACACTTCAACGCGACCGGTGCGGTCGTCCAGGGTGACGAATGCAATACTATCCCCCCTTTTGCTTTTCATTGTTCTGATTGCAACGACCAGCCCGGCAATGATCTGATCCGATTTCTTGGTTTGCAACGATACCAGCGGTTCCTTGGCAATTGTCCTAAGCTCAGCCTCGTACTCATCGAAAGGGTGCCCACGCAGGTATAACCCCAAGGTCTCCTTCTCCGCCTGCAAGCGTACTTTTTCAGTCCATGGTCGCACCTGCTGATACTCTTCATAGACATCGCCCGCCTGTTCAGCAACAGCACCCGGCAATCCGCCAAACAGATCTACCATTCCACTTTTCTCGTTATTACTATGCTGTTCGGCAGTCTTAATTGCTTCTTCCAGGCAGGCCACTAACACGGCACGATGGGGGGCTATTTCGTCCATGGCACCGGATCGGATCAGCGCTTCTATTGCCCTGCGATTGACTTTGCGCAGGTCAACCCGCGCACAAAAATCAAACAGATCATTAAAATCTCCACCCTTTCTGCGCGCTTCCACGATCGACTCGATCGGTCCTTCACCTAACCCTTTGATAGCACCCAGTCCGTATACGACCTGATTGTGGCTATCCACGGTGAATCGGTACTCTCCGATATTAATATTCGGCAGCACCAACGGCAACTCCATCTGGCGGCAATCCTCCAGCAGAATTACCACCTTGTCGGTATTCTGCATATCCGCCGATAACACGGCCGCCATAAAAGGCGCAGGGTAATATGTCTTGAGCCATGCCGTTTGATAGGATAAAAGTGCATACGCGGCGGAGTGTGATTTGTTAAACCCGTATCCAGCAAACTTTTCCATAAGGTCAAAAATATTTCTCGCCAGATCCTCATCAAACCCCTGCTGACTGGCCCCCTCCATAAATATCTGTCTTTGCTTGGCCATCTCTTCGGCCTTTTTCTTACCCATTGCTCTGCGCAGTAAATCTGCGCCGCCAAGTGTATAACCACCCATCACCTGAGCAATCTGCATTACCTGCTCCTGGTAAAGGATAATACCGTAGGACGGTTCCAAAACCGGCTTCAGACATTCATGCTGGTATTGAGGATGGGGATAGGCGAGTTCAGCTTTACCCTTCTTGCGCGCAATAAAGTCGTCCACCATGCCCGACTGTAGAGGACCCGGTCGGAATAGCGCTACCAGCGCAATGATATCTTCAAAGGTATTTGGCTCCAGCCTTCGCATCAGGTCCTTCATGCCTCTGGATTCCAGCTGAAACACAGCTGTCGTGTTTGCATTTTTCAACAGTT
>CBDUGR010000049.1:0-9920 GCA_965366515.1 uncultured Gammaproteobacteria bacterium
CATCTCCTTGAGTCCAATCGCTCCATCTTTTCCCATACCGGTCAACAATACTCCAACGGCTTTTGACCCGGCAATTTCTGCCACAGATCTGAATAACACATCTACCGAAGGCCGGTGCCTGTTGACGGGTGGCCCGTCATCCAATTTACACCGATAACCATTGCCATCCCGCTCAATCAGCAAATGTTTATCACCTGGCGCCACATAAACATGGCCCGGCAATATCGGTTGACCACTCTGCGCCTCACACACCTCCATTGCTGTAATTTTATTTGCCCTTGCCGCAAATTGTCCACTAAAAGCCTCAGGGATATGCTGCGCGATAACAATAGCTGGCGTAGTGCTTGGAAGATGCTTCAATACGTCCGTAATCGCCACCGTCCCTCCAGTCGACGCACCGATAGCAATAATCGGCTGCAACCCCTTACTTTGAACGCGCCCTTGAGTTCCCACTGCCTGTCTATGGGAAAGATCAACACTCAGATTTGACGCATATCGAATCGGCCGACTTTTGTGAGCCAGCTGAATGTTCTGTACCTTGCTTCGTGCACTGGCCGCATTCACAATTTTTTCAATTATTTCTTCCACATACGCCAAGTCATGCATTCGGTCCAGCTTTGGTTTAGCAATAACGTCAATCGCACCCATCTCCATTGCTTCCAGGGCGACACTAGCACGCTCCTCCACCAAAGACGAAACCATCACCACCGGTGTAGGCTTTAGGCGCATAATCTTATCCAGGAATGTCAACCCATCCATTTTTGGCATGACCACATCCAGGGTCACGACATCAGGATCAAGCCGTTTAATCAACTGTCTGGCTTCATAGGGATCCGAAGCAGTACCGACCACCTCTAACATATCGCTGCTGTTAAATATCTCGGATAGTAGACGTTGCATCAGCCGGTCGTCATCCACGATCAACACACGCGCAGCGTTCACAATCTTTTCCCCAGTAAAGGCATCACTCTTTTTCATTCCTTCCTATTAAAAAAGTTCGATCGCACCTGCTACTGGCTTTTCTTCAATTTCATGCAAGTAGTTCAATTCGCGCTCGACAATGGTGTTGTTACGCAATGATTTCAGCTTCTTCATTCTGACTTTCCCTGTTTTTGGAAAGAAATTTATTTTACGAGGAAAAATATCACCCGTATTTTCAGCAACAACCGCATACCCTTCTCTTGCTAAAAACTCCGCAACAAATTTAATATTTTTAGCACCGACATTAGACATGTTAGAAACGATTTGACCACCGCCGAATACTTTTATCTTTAAATGCTTACGCCTACCGCCCTTATTCAAAATGTCATTAATTAATTTTTCCATCGCAAAATTGCCATAGCGTGTCGCACCGCTTAGCGCGGTAGTCCCCCAGCGCCCCTTAGCATCACCGGCTTCAGGCAACATAAAATGATTCATTCCGCCGACACAGAAAACCGGGTCATAGACGCAAACGGAAATACAGGATCCTAAAACGGTGGTAATCATTTCATTATGGGCTGTTACATAGTACTCGCCCGGCAAAATCTTCGCTGCCACAATATTATTATTGGTCGCATCGCGATAGCGCCTGATATGCTTGAATTCATCATAGCATCGCGGTAAATTCTCTTCGTTCTGTCGAATCATCTTAGGCATAACTTACTCGCTGTGCACCATTAACTCGTTGGTAGACCGTATGCCCTATCAAATCATACTGGCTTGTGACTCGGTATAGACTTTCCGAGTGTCCTAGAAACAGGTGACTCCCTTCCGTCTGTAATTCGCAAAATCTTCCTATCAATCGCTTTTGAGTTTGATCATCAAAGTAAATCATTACATTACGACAAAAAATAATGTCGAAGTGATTTTTCAAAGGCCACGGGCTCATCAGGTTAAGCCGTTTAAAGTGGACCATTTCCTGGAGCTTCGGGCTAACTTTTAAATTGGAAGAGTTATCGCCACGCCCCTTATAAAACCAGCCTTTCACCCTATGGCCAGGTAACCCTTCAACACGATCGACTGTGTACACCCCCTGTTTCGCTCGCGCCAGAATATCAGTATCAATATCTGTTGCCAGAATTTTAATATCCCACAGGCCAATCTGAGGAATGGCCTTTTGCAAACTGATCGCTATAGAATAAGGTTCCTCTCCGGTGGAACAGCCTGCCGACCATATGCGCAGTTTTTTGTGTGGTCCCTTACTCTCAATCAGTCTAGGCAACAACTGATTTTCCAGGTAGTCGAAATGGTGCGGCTCGCGAAAAAAAGAGGTTAGGTTGGTAGTAATGGCATTCACAAAGTGGGTTAATTCTTGCGTTTGCCCTGCGCTGATCAACTCACAATACTCACCAAAATTTCTCAACCCCAACTCTCTTAACCTTGGACTGAATCGACGCCGAACTAACTCTTTCTTCGATTCTGATAAGCTGATACCTGTATGATCATATACCAAGCTCCTCAATTGATTGAAATGTCGCTCCGGTAGATCGACCTTACTATCGACCATCATCGCTAGAATAATTCTGTTTTTGACTGCACCGGGACACCCTTATACAGCCTTTGTTTATCTTTGTTATTTGGTTGGGTCCGCCCCTGCATCAAGTTTTCTAACTCCTCTAACTGCTGCACCGAATACAGCGAAGCATGATCTTTGATAATACTGTCACTGGAAAGCAGCTCTGCGGAGTCACCCGCAACATACTGAGCCAAACCATTTAAGCCATCCGTTACGGCCATTAGCCGCTGACACATCCGGTCATAAAACTGAAAAGCCATCACTGCCTGAGCATATATCTGTTTTCGACTGTCCGCGGCCTGACTTTCAACATCACCAATAGATGCATCACCCTGTAGACCGGCCAGCTCAGCAAATAGTCCTGCCAATTCGTTATAGGGTGTTTCCGTATCCTTTAACGACACCTGTACCTGCGCAGCTAAAAGGCGTAAAGCCTCAGCAAGCTCCTCTGACTGCAATGGCAGATCAGGCAGTTTTTTAGCTTTTACAGGTTCATTTGGGTTCATTATTAATCACTTACTCAACTATTTCTCTATAATCCAATTAGTTCACTTCGGCCATTTTTCCATTAGCCGTACCAAGGTTCAAAGTACCCAGCAAATCGAGTATTGCCGCAGCGTCCACGATAGCGTCGGATACCGCCGTCCAGTCAAATCCTATATTTTTAGATTTTGCAAAACTCGACAACGAGCATAACAGCTGAAGTGACGCCGTATCCGCTGAATTGACGGCTGCGCCATCGACTCTGATCTCGTTAACATCTTTGCTTAACAGCTTTTGTAAAAGCTCCTTTTTAAGCTGCGACACCGATGCGATACTCAGAGGCGATTCCAGCTGTAACAGCGCCCGCTTATCTTTGACTCTGATATGGCTTTTATGCCCGGATTTAGCTCTATTAACAGCGTCCGACATACCCAGATCTACTCCTGTTTCAGTATCCTATTTATTATGTAATGCTGAATTGTCAGCACTAAAACTCTTCCCAGTCATCATCATTGCCAACAACATCCGGTGCGTTGACAGCTTTCTGAACTGCCGCCGAATTGGGGCTGGTTTTGGCTGCACCCGGATCAGCCCAGGGACGATTACCAGCACGTCGTTCCTCTTCAACCGAGATACTTCTTTCCATCTCAAAGGTTTCCAGGAAATTCTGGTCCATCGTAAAAAACCCCACTCTGCGATCCAGTTCCGATGCCTGCTCACCCATGGTCTCGCTGGCAGCCGCTATCTCTTCAACTAATGCTGCATTTTGCTGAGTCATCTCATCCAGTTGCGTGACGGCTTTATTAACCTCCTCAACACCTGCCGACTGCTCGACACTTGCAGCCGTGATTTCCGAAACGATATCCGAAACCTTTTTCACAGAATCGACAATTTCATCCAAGGTTTCACCAGACTTATTAACCAGACGAGAACCTTCGCCGATCTTATGTACACTATCCTCGATAAGCTCTTTGATCTCTTTCGCTGCAGTGGCGCTGCGCCCCGCAAGATTCCTGACTTCACCTGCAACTACAGCAAACCCTCTTCCCTGCTCTCCCGCCCTCGCGGCTTCTACAGAGGCGTTCAGTGCCAGCAGGTTGGTCTGAAAGGCAATTTCATCGATGACTCCAATAATGTCAGCAATTTTCTTGCTCGCATTATTGATTTCTCCCATCGCTGTGATCGCATTACTCAGTACTTGACCGCCA
Organism: uncultured Gammaproteobacteria bacterium; assembly: GCA_965366515.1. Classification (GTDB taxonomy): domain Bacteria; phylum Pseudomonadota; class Gammaproteobacteria; order Pseudomonadales; family IMCC2047; genus JAJFKB01. Next base: position 4,189 of record CBDUGR010000049.1, read on the forward strand.
GTTTCAGCAATTTCACTCGCACTACTTGAAAGCTCATTGGCCTGCCTCGCATTCTCAGTGTTCTGTATAATAGTGCTGGTCATCTGTTCCATGCTGGAAGCTGTCTGTTGCAATCCGGCAGCCTGCTCTTCGGTACGCTGACTTAAATTCGAGTTTCCTTGCGAAATTTCATCGGATGCGCTTTTTACAGTCGCAGCACTTTGCTTAATATTACCCACAACATCACGCAATCTAACCACAACCTCATTGGTGTGCTGCTTTAACAAATCAAACTGCCCACTATATTCCGAAGTAATTTCCTTGGTTAAGTCCCCGGAAGCGGTCGCCGCCAGTACTTCGCCCACATCATCAACCACGCCTTCGATAATCTCCAACATCCTGTTTACACCCTGACTCAAGCGTAAATAGAACCCTTCTTTACCTTCCAGATGAATACGTTCGCTAATATCACCGGACAGAGATTTTTCAACAATGCTCTGTACTTCATCTTCAATTTGAAGCTCTTGGGTAAGATCCATCCACTCCACAACTGACCCAAGTCTGTTACCCTCTTCATCGCTAACCGGGTTCATCGTCACTTTAAAAGTACGTGCCCCCAACTCGACAGTTTCTGTGTGAGAGGCTGATAATTCATCAATAAGCTTTTTCTTGCGTTCCGGATCACTGTGAATTTCGCCAATATGAGTGCCAAGCAATGCTGAAGCACTAAAGCCGGGAATATCCTGTTTGATATCGGCTTCCGCATTTTCGAATAGATTCTGAGCCGCCTCATTGACATAAACCACTTCATGCTCCGTATTTGAGATCATCACTGAAGCATCAACATTATCCAACCCTTGACGAATACGCGTATTTTCTTCGAACAGATCACTTTCTTCCTGCTGACGCCGCAAAGTTTCCTGCATGACTTTCAACGCGCTCAGCAGCTGCCCCATTTCATCATTGGACTGCACATTAATCTCAGAATTGTAGTCGCCCTCTTCAATACTGCCGAAAATCCGAATCGCCTTACCCAGTGGATTGGTAATTGCCTTGATGATAAAAAAGGCTGAAGCCAGCGCCATCAGCAGGCAGACCAGCACGATCCCCAGATTCCCATACAGCGCATTTGAAAAACTACTAATACGCTCTTCTAATAAAGAAACAGCAAAGGGGGACGTCTTCTTAGTCAGCTCCTGCCAGGCACTACGCAACGTAGCACCGTGGTTATACACATCTGAAGGCGTCGTTGATGCCCTATTTTCTCCCAGCACGTCTGATCGAACCATGGCAACGAAAGCGTCACCCGCCGAGATAAAAGTGCTCACATCAGAACCCAGATGCTTTTTAACCTCAGCATTGTAGGAGCTGGCCACATCATAAACACGCTTGGTTTCCGTCAACTTACCTTCTATCCGATCCAGTAGAATTTTATAATCCAGCCTTTGATCTTCTTGCAGCTGCCGATAAGTGGTGACACTCACGAGCTGGGCCCGTAAATTTTCTACATCATCGATAACTGATGGCAGTTTGTGCACGATAGCATCCATCAAGTAATAACTATCCAGATCCGGATCCATCAGCATTTTTGAGCTGTCACCAATTTTTGCAATCAAATCTCTGATAATAAAGATCACATCCTGGTGCCCATAAAAACTTTCCTCAGGACCCTGATCAACATGACTGCTTTTTATCGCATTCCATTCAGTCTTAATCTCATTCCATAACTTGGTGGTACCAAGAACTTCTCCATATTTTTTATCGATGACGTCAACCGCCGCGATATCCTGCTTTATTTCATTTTCTTTTCCGGGAATGTTATTCCAGAACATCTGATCACTATTTGAGCCTGCCGCCAGAGTGTTGTGCTCTGCGATATTTGCCATCATCATTCCCAAAGGCACTATATACTCAACCCCTGAAATTTCTTTCTCGGCAAAATTGATACCTTCCTGTTTTGCACCGAGAAACAATGTCCCAAGCACCGCTATCGGGATCGAGATGAGCCCTAATATAAGCAGAAACTTATAGGTTAATTTCAGGTTTTGTAAGAATTTCATTTCTTTTCCCCTATTTCTCTTGCACAGCTCTTAAGCATTAATCCAAATATTTCGTTAAATACACCAGAATTCTTTACTGGATAAGTTGATCCGAAACCAGGCCCAGTACACCCTCATTCACCAGGCCATCTACCTCAAGTAGAATCAGCATCTTGTCCTGCACAGTAACCAGACCCTTGATGTAATCTGTACTAATGGTACCCCCGAAGTTCGGGGCAGGCTTCAGCTCGTGGTGATCCACGTTGTAAACCTCGGATACAGCATCTACAACCAGCCCTACCGCTCGCTCTTTGTCGTGTTCAACTACTTTGACAACGACAATCACCGTCGCTGGCCCGTAAGACACATCACTCAAAGCAAACCTTTTCCTTAGATCAATAATGGGCATCACCGCACCGCGCAGATTAATCACACCCAGCACAAAATCAGGAGTATTTGGTATTGGTGTTACTCGGGTCCAGCCCTGGATACCCTGAACTTTGAGAATTTCAACGCCGTATTCCTCTCCATTTAGCAGAAACGTCAGATACTGTTCGCTATCCGCGCTTAGATTGATTTCTGCGTCAAAATTTTCTGTTTGGGCCACCGTCATCACTTACTCCGATATCTCGCTTTTTTTAATCTAAGATGCAATTGTCGCCATGCGATCAATTGCCTCATTTTTAAAATACAGGCGCATCAGGCTTGGAATATCAAGTATCAGCGCCACCGCACCATCACCTAAAATTGTTGACCCCGACAGGCCATTTACGTTTTTGTAGTTTGTCTCAAGTGCTTTAATAACCACCTGCTGCTGATCGCAAAGATCATCTACAACCAGGCCATAGAGTTTTCGGTCAGCCTCTACGACCACCAAGAGTTTGTTCGCCAACCTGTTTGTTTCTGATTCCCTCTCTTTCTCGCTCTCTTCATCTTTCTCTTCCTGGCTATCCACTTCAACGTACTGTTGCCAGGTCTGTTTCAAATCCAGTACTGGAATAAACTCTTCACGTAGTCGATAGACTGTTGAGTCATTGGCGATAAAACTCAAACGTTCTGGATTAATGAGGACCGACTCAACGATAGATAACAACGGAATAACGTAGGTATCGTCCCCTACTTTGACCAACTGCCCATCCAATATTGCCAACGTTAGCGGCAGGCGAATGGTAAAAATACTGCCAACACCCGGGTTAGAATGAACGTCGACGCGCCCGCCCAAATCTTGAATATTCCGCCGGACCACGTCCATTCCGACACCTCTTCCAGAAACATCGCTCACCTGTTCCGCAGTTGAGAACCCGGCCTGGAAAATAAGGTTATCAATGGCATCATTACTGAGCTGCTCGTCCTCGCCCACAATCCCGCGTTCAATTGCTTTTTCCAATATGCGCTCACGATTCAGGCCAGCCCCATCATCTTCAACCTGAATGACAATATTTCCGGCCTCATGTGACGCGCTTAGATGCAGCACCCCTGTATCCGGTTTACCCGCCGCTCTGCGCTTTTCTACGGTCTCAATACCATGATCAAGTGAATTTCTAACCAGATGAACCAAAGGATCACCTATCTTTTCCAATACAGTTTTATCCAGCTCGGTCTGTTCACCGCTTATCTTTAATTCGATTTTTTTATTCATTTTTAAGCCCAGATCACGAACCAGGCGAGGAAAACGACTGAAGGTTACTTTTATGGGTAGCATGCGTATTTGCATCGCGCTTTCCTGAAGCTCTCGCGCATTACGCTCCAACTGCTCCAAACCATCACGCAGTTCACCCAGAATACTATCGCCACAGTCTTTACTGTATCTCACCAGCATCGACTGGGTGATCACCAGTTCACCCACAAGGTTTAGCAGGCTATCAATCTTCTCAATATCAACCCGGATGGAACTCGACTCCTTATTACCACCCGTTTTTTTGCTTGAATCCACATCTGGTTTAACCGGCTGCTTAGGGACAGCTACCTTTGCTACCTTAGGCGCCTCACTAACAGGAGCGAGCTCGGCTACAGGTTGTTCTGACTGTTTTTGTTGGAGGTCATCCGAGTTACCGATCGGCACCACTTTCGATTCTGCCAACTCAACATTTTCCAGTTGGGCACCCACTACTTTATTAATGACGAGCTCACACTCATCAACTACCCACTCAAAAATCTCTCTTATATTGCTCTCAGGCTCCTGCGTAATCAGACGCAGCGTCCAACCGATATAACAACAGTCGGGATCCAACTCTTCAAAACCGGGTATCTTTGATGTATCGGCGGTTACCTGCAGTTCACCAAGCTCAGCCAGCGCGCGAAAAATTCTGCTTGGTTCGTTGCCGTTTTGCAGCATGCCAGGGTGTGGTTGAAACTGAATTTCCCATTCCGAATCGGCCGGCTCACTCGCTGTCGGTGTGTCGCTATCCAATTGTTTTGTCAGCGGGGCACAGGATTCTTCGCTCGCTTCCGCACCCTGTGCAACCGCGGCTTCATTGTCTGATGCCAGTAGTATTTCAATGCGTTCTTTCAGCGCATTGATTCTCGGCTCATCATAGGGAGAACTGTCTCTGATCGAATCCATCATCGCTCGCAGGCAGTCAACGGTCTCAAGTAGCAATTGAACAGCTTCCTGCGTTACGGAGCGTTTGCCTTCCCTCATCTGGTCAAGGATTGTTTCAACACCATGAGTAAAATCAGATACTTCCATGAACCCAAAGGTACCTCCGCCACCCTTGATCGAGTGCGCGGCGCGAAAAATATCATTCACAACTTCCAGGTCTGCCTCTCCTAAATTGAGATTCAGCAAGCCTGTCTCCATTATGTCCAGACCTTCTCCGCTTTCTTCCAGGAAGATCTGTTTGATTTCCTCCATACCTTCGTCGTCAAACATGCTACTCTTCTTCTCTCGTAATTGGCTGAAACTTCCTTTCGCGTTTTACATACAACTCCTTCTGTATAGCTGGTTTAACCCAATACTCTAGAAACTATGTTTAATAGTTGATCTGGATCAAAGGGTTTAACGATCCAACCAGTCGCACCGGCGGCTTTTCCCTTCGCTTTTTTCTCATCTCCCGACTCAGTAGTGAGCACCAAAACCGGAGTAAACTTGTAACCCTCCAAACGCCTTAGCTCGGAAACGAGTGAAAGCCCGTCCATCTCTGGCATATTGACGTCAGTAATCACCAAATCAAACAACTGTTTTTTCGCTGCTTCTAAACCAGCGACCCCATTATCTGCTTCGACTGTTTTATAACCTGCCCTGTTTAAAGCAAAAGAGAGCATGGATCTCATTGAAGGCGAGTCATCTACTGTAAGAATGGTCTGCATTATTATGTCTCTGATTTATTACACACATTTAAGCCCCTGGGGACTTATCTATTCCGGTATTAATAAAGACTAGTACGGGATTATCGGAAATCAACTTTCTACCAGGCATATTCCCTTAAAAACGCGATTTATTGCAGTATCGTAGTCACGACCAACAATAAACTGCAGATTTATCCGTCAAACTAAGAACACAGGTACAATCATTGAGAAGAGAATTAGATACATTCGGAGGCCGGGTTATTACTCAAACGAATGCCCGAGTAATAAGGCAGAAACCCTCGCAAAAAGGAACTAAAGAAATGCAATAAAAAAGGCCTACGCCGAAACGTAGGCCTTTTAGAATATTGGTAGCGGGGGCCAGATTTGAACTGACGACCTTCGGGTTATGAGCCCGACGAGCTACCA
>CBDUGR010000050.1:0-9895 GCA_965366515.1 uncultured Gammaproteobacteria bacterium
AAGCCTGCCAGCGGTGGGGCAGGGTGCAGTTGGGATTGAATGCCGAACCGATGACCCTGAGACGTTAGCATCACTGCGGCCTCTACACCATACAAATACGGCATGGTGTGTAGGTGCAGAGCGAGCAATGAACCAGGCACTAAAGGGCGGGTGTCAGGTACCGATTGCCGGGCATGCGATATTAGAGGCCAATCGGCAGATTTATATGCGAGGCATTGTAGCCGATCCCTATGGTGATACAGTACTTAAGGTAGAAGGCCGGGCGGCTTTTACTTCGGCTGAGCAATTGGGTAAGTCACTGGGAAAAGATCTATTGGCGCAAGGGGCCGATAGAATACTCGAAAAGGTCTATGGGCAGAACGAGAGTTAGCGATGGCCCCTGATATTGAAGGCAAATCAATTCTGGTCACGCGGCCAGGTTTGCAAGGGCAGCAGCTGGCACAGGAAATTGAGCGAAGAGGCGGGAGAGTACTTGCTTTGCCGTTGATAGAGATTCAAGAGTTGGAACTTGTCGGCGTTGAGAAGCAAAAAGTGATCGACCTGGATCGTTATGATGTGATCGTTGTCGTGAGTCCCAATGCAGCAAAAATTGGTTTGGAGAGGATTGATCAGTATTGGCCTCAATTGCCCCTTCATATCGAGTGGTACGCGGTCGGTGTCGCAACAGCAAACGTATTGGCTAATAGGGCGATATCGGCACAGGTGCCGAGCCGAGGCTGGGACAGCGAAGCACTTCTAGCACTACCTGGCTTAAAAATGCTGCAGGGAAAAAAAATCCTGATTCTCAAAGGAAAAGGCGGTCGCACATTGTTGCAGGAGCAATTCAGCGCACGAGGAGCAAGGGTGGAAACGCTGGATCTGTATTGCAGAAAACCCATTTACTATAGTGCTGAACAGGTATTGAAAACGATAGGCGCTAACTTGCCGGACCGCATACTCATTACTAGTGTTGAGATTCTTGAGAATATGCATCATTCGCTCGCACCTTGCTACGACAACCTAATAAGCGTAAATTTAGTAACCGCAAGTGAACGGATATCTGCGAAAGCAAAAGCGCTGGGTTATGTCCGAGTAAAGACTGCCGAAGGTGCATCCAATGAAGCGATGCTGGCGGAGCTCTAATGTTATTTAGTGGCAGGATGGATTGGGTCTATCTGGCATTTATGAGCTTTAACAATCACTAAATCTAATTAAGACGGATCATGACAGATAACGAAGAGAAAAAGGCTGAGTCAACAGAAACCATTGCAGGTAATTCGTCAGAAAATGCTGAGGAAAAGGTTGGTTCCGAGCCCCTGCTGGCGGATGAAAAAAAGGAACAAAATGGCTCTAAACAGGATGATAAGGAAGCGGGTAAGCAATCGCCCCCGCTGCTAAAGGATTCGCTTCCGTCCCAGGCTAAAGTTAAAAAACAGGGGCGCGGAGTCGCCTGGCTTGCATTTCTGCTAGCTCTATGTGGTTTGGGTGGAGCAGGCTACACCTACTGGCAAATGGAGCAATATCAGCAGGCGGACAGGGCAGCGGTGAAATCCGCTGAAAGCAGACTGTTGGCGAGCGCGCAGCAACAGGCAGAATCTCTTAATTCGGACTTGCGCTCATACCAGCAACGCATGGCAGAGCAGGAGCGCGCCATTGAAGAAGTTATCGTAAGAATTGCCAATACGAGACGTCAAATTGGTGAAATTACACAGGTTAGCCGACGTAGTTGGATGCTGGCAGAAGCTGAGTATTTATTGCGTTTGGCTAATCAGCGATTGGTAATGGAGCAGGAGAATACAAGCGTTTTGGCGCTGCTGAAAGCAACCGATGAAATCCTGGTCAAGGTGGATGATATTCATCTGCATGAAGTCCGCAGGCAGATCGCCAGTGAAATAGCCTCCCTGCGAGCCTTGGGGAAAATGGACATTCAGGGGACTTTTCTGACACTGGCAGCGTTGGCTGAGCAGCTATCGCAATTACCCTTGCTTAGCCCACAGCAGGAGCAGGCCGCAGAAGCAATACTGGAAAATAGTTACAGTCTGGATTCGGTGTTAGAGCGATTAAGCGATCTGGTCGTCATCAGGCAGAGGGATCAACCGGTAGCGCCACTACTGCCTCCTGAACAGCATTATTATGTACAGCAGAATTTGAGATTAATGTTGGAACAGGCGCAATTGGCGCTGTTGCAGCGTAAACCAACACTTTATTTGCAGAGTCTGAAGAAAGCAGAGCAGTGGATCACGGATTACTTCCAGCTCAATAGCTCGACCACAGCGATGCTGGAAGGGATTGCCGAATTGAAAACGGTTGATGTAGCGCCAGCGCTTCCTGATATTTCCGGATCTTTGACTTTACTCAAAGCCTATTTGACCAATCCGGAGCAACCATTGTCTAAAATCCCGGGGTCTACTGCTACAAACGACCCGGTTGCCGCAGCGGGAGCAGGAGTTTCTCAATGAAAAAACTGTTTCTTTTGGTTCTGCTGGTATTTTTAGGTAGCGTCTGGATGGCAGGGAAAATCCAGGAAGACCCGGGATATCTGTTGCTGTCATTCAAAAATACCACGGTTGAAATGAGTCTGTGGATGGGGTTGTTCGGAATTGCTGCCTGTGTTGTGACTGTTTTGCTATTGATTTGGCTGGTGGGTAAATTGTTGGGAAGTGGTGAAACATTCAAGCGTTGGAGCTCTAGCCTGCAACACAGGCGTGCACTCAGTAAAACCAATGCGGGTGTTATTGCGTATCTTGAGGGAAATTGGAATCTGGCACAGAAAAAACTGGATCAGGCCGCTGAAAACTCTGATACGCCGCTAGTCAGTTTTGTGACGGCGGCCAAGGCAGCATTTAAGAATGGTGACTTGCAATCAAGTGACCGATATTTGAGGAAAGCAGCCGAAGAGGTGCCGGGTGCGAAGCTCGCCCTTGATCTGGCAAAGGCTCAGATTCAGATCGAGTCAGGGCAACATGAACAGGCTTTGGCCGCACTGTTACAGATGAGGCAATCTCATCCGAAGCACAAAGAGGTCTGTCGGCAGTTACAACAGGTTTATCTGGCATTAGAGGACTGGGAGGCTTTGAGTCAACTAATGCCGGTTTTGCGAAAGCTAAAGGTTGTGCCTGCGGCGGAATTAGATGAGGTGGAGCGCAAAACTGCAATTTCGTTGCTCGATCGTGCGGTGAAAGAACAGCCAAAGAGTGCAGAGGATGACAAGGTCGTCTCGCAATTGGTCAAAGCCTGGAATAAGATTCAGCCGAAAGTAAGGCGTCATGCTTTAGTGACCATGGCCTATACCAGCCAGCTTCAAAAACTGGGTAAAGCCGAGTTGGCGGTATCAGCGCTGGAGGAATCGATCAATACCGATTGGGACGAACAGCTTGTTGAGGCATTTGGACTGGTCGCCGGGGAGGATAGTCAGCATCAATTATTAACGGCGGAAAGGTGGATTAAAGAGCGTAATAATAGCCCCGTACTGATGCTGGCATTGGGGCGCCTCAGTATAAGAAATAAGCTTTGGGGCAAAGCAAAAGAGTATCTGGTAAGTAGTCTTAAATTAAGGAAATCTGTGGTTGTTTATGCCGAGTTGGCCAGGTTATTGCGCTATCTTGGAGATGAGCAGGAAAGTACGGATGTGTTGCAACAAGGGTTTGATTTGGTAACTGAGGGGTTGCCCGCGCTACCCAAACCTTCACCGGCTCAGGCTTCTGTATCCAAAATTGCAGGTTAGGTCTCTCGAGGAGCATAGCTAAACACATCGGAATAGGTGTGCTCTTCCTTTAAACCATGTTTGAATAATTCATCGATAGTGGCATAGACCATTGCAGGTGAACCGCTTATACAGAGTCGGCATTCATCGAGGCTGGCGAAATCCTGATGGATGGTTTCATACAGTAATCCTTCACGGCCAAGCCACTGACAGCTTTCCTGCGCATCGCTGACCACGAGATGGTAATGAAAGTTGCGGTGCTTCTGGTGCCATGTTTGAAGCAGCTCGGTATGATAGAACCCCGCAGCCTGTTTATTACCCCAATACAGATGAACCGGATTGGGAAGGTCACGGGCAAATATTTCATAGAGCATGCTTTTCATTTGAGCAAACCCGGTGCCTGCGGCTACTAATATAATAGGCACTTTTGGCGTAATAGCCAGTTGCTCTGGCAGGTAGCAGTCGCCCAATGGTAATTCAACGTTGATAGGATATTCGCTACGCAGCAACTCCAGAATCCGTTTTGAGGAGGCCTGGTCTGGTGTTTCAAGTATATTAAGCTCGATCAACTCGGGCGTTCTGGGCGAACTGGCGATTGAAAATGAGCTGGCTTCTCCAGAGGGCAGAATAATTTGCAAATACTGCCCCGCCATAAAGCTGACTGCACCGGGATTTTCCGGTTGTAATTGTACACAGTAGATGCAGGAGTTGGCTGCTTCAAATGACTTTACTTTACAACGGTGCTGCATGAAATCCCTCTGATCTTCCCCTAACGAATAGGATCAATCAATACCCAGATCGTTCCAGATATTATCAATTCTTTGCTTGATCTCCTCGGACATCTTTATAGGATGGCCCCATTCGCGGCTGGTTTCAGCCGGTAGTTTGTTGGTTGCGTCGAAGCCCATTTTTGAGCCTAAGCCTGCGACTGGTGAGGCAAAATCAAGATAATCGATAGGCGTATTTTCGATTATTACGGTGTCACGGGCTGGGTCCATACGAGTTGTCATTGCCCATATAACGTCCTGCCAGTTTCTTACATCTATATCCTGGTCTGTCACGATAAGAAATTTGGTATACATAAACTGGCGCAAAAAAGACCAGATGCCCATCATTACCCGCTTCGCGTGTCCTGGGTATTGTTTGTTGATGGAAACCACGGCAAGACGATAGGAGCAACCTTCCGGAGGTAGATAAAAATCGACAATTTCAGGGAATTGTTTCTGTAAAATAGGGACAAAAATTTCATTAAGCGCAACCCCGAGTATTGCGGGTTCATCCGGCGGACGTCCGGTATAAGTGCTGTGGTATATAGGGTGGTTGCGATGCGTTATGTGGGTAACGGTAAAAACCGGAAACTGCTCAACTTCGTTGTAATATCCGGTATGATCACCAAAGGGGCCTTCTTCCGCAGATTCTTTAGGATCAATGTAACCTTCCAGTACGATCTCTGTATTGGCTGGTACCATCAGGTCGTTGCTGATAGATTTGACTAATTCGGTTTTTTGACCGCGCAGTAGGCCGGCAAAGGCATATTCCGAGAGCGTGTCGGGTATGGGGGTCACAGCTCCCAGCGTTGTGGCAGGGTCTGTGCCGAGCGCGACGGATACGGGAAAGGGTTTGTCGGGGTATGCCTGTAGCCACTCCTGATAGTCCAGAGCGCCACCGCGATGCGACAGCCAGCGCATAATCAGCTTGTTTTTTGCGATGACCTGCTGCCGGTAAATTCCCAGGTTTTGCCGCTCTTTGTGTGGTCCCTGGGTAATAACCAGCGGCCAGGTTATTAACGGCGCAGCATCGCCGGGCCAGCAGGTTTGAATAGGCAGCACCGACAGATCAATTTGGTCACCGCTCAGTATATTTTCCTGACAGACGGCCTGCTCAACTACTTTGGGAGCCATATTCATCACCTGCTTGAATATGGGTAGTTTTTGCCAGGCATCTTTAATGCCCTTGGGTGGATCGGGTTGCTTGAGAAACGCTAACAGATGGCCAACTTCTCTGAGTTCCTCAATATCCTCCTGACCAATACCCATCGCTACTCTCTGGGTTGTACCAAAGAGGTTTGCCAGAAGCTGGATTTTTGAATTGGTCGGGTTTTCGAACAGCAGAGCGGGGCCACCCGCACGAAGCGTGCGGTCGCACACCTCGGTCATTTCCAGGTTTGGGTTGATTTCCCTGCTGATGCGCTTGAGTTGACCTTTCTCCTCAAGAAAACGGATAAACTCTCGCAGGTCTTTAAAGGACATCGTCTTGTCAAGTTCTGGGTGTGTTCATCAACGAGTGGGTGCTAACTGCGTTTCATAGATGAGAAGAACTCGTCGTTGGTTTTAAAGTCTTTTAGCTTATCCATCAAAAATTCCATGGCGGGGGCATCTTCCATCGAATTCAACAGTTTGCGCAGAATCCACATTTTTTGTAATTCATCTTCCGAGGTCAGTAATTCTTCTCGGCGTGTGCCTGAGCGGCGGATGTTAATTGCAGGGTAAACTCGCTTCTCGGCAATTTTCCTATCCAAATGAATTTCCATATTGCCGGTACCTTTAAACTCTTCGTAGATAACTTCATCCATTTTCGAGCCGGTATCAACAAGAGCGGTGGCAATAATAGTTAAACTACCTCCCTCTTCAATATTACGTGCAGCTCCGAAAAAACGCTTGGGCCGTTCCAGCGCATGAGCATCTACTCCGCCGGTCAATACCTTGCCCGATGATGGTGCTGTGGTGTTATAGGCGCGAGCCAGGCGGGTAACGGAGTCTAGCAGTATGACGACATCTTTCTTGTGCTCAACCAGGCGTTTGGCCTTTTCAATGACCATTTCCGCAACCTGCACGTGACGTGATGGTGGTTCATCAAAAGTGCTGGCAAGTACTTCGCCGCGCACCGAACGCTGCATCTCTGTCACCTCTTCTGGACGTTCGTCAATTAAGAGAACAATCAGGTGACAGTCAGGACTGTTTGTGGCGATCGCCTGAGCAATATTTTGTAGCATCAGTGTTTTTCCCGCTTTTGGCGGTGATACGATCAGACCGCGTTGGCCCTTACCAATGGGTGCTACCAGATCAATAACGCGGGTCGATATATCTTCAGTACTTCCGTTTCCTCTCTCTAGCACCAGCCGCTCATCAGGAAATAGAGGGGTCAGGTTTTCGAATAGTATTTTACTTTTCGCGTTTTCTGGTTGGTCGAAATTAATTTGATTGACTTTGAGTAATGCGAAATAACGTTCACCATCTTTTGGTGGACGAATTTTCCCAGATACCGTATCACCGGTGCGCAGATTAAACCGCCTTATCTGACTGGGTGAAACATAGATGTCATCCGGCCCGGCGAGATAGGAACTATCAGCTGAGCGCAAAAATCCGAAGCCATCTTGCAGTATTTCCAGTATGCCGTCACCGAAAATATCTTCTCCGCTTTTGGCGTGGCGTTTTAGGATGCTAAAAATAACATCCTGCTTGCGAGAGCGGGCCAGATTATCCAGGCCAACTTCAGAAGCGATTTTTAGTAGTTCGGGTACGGATTTTTGCTTTAATTCAGTTAAGTTCATAGGGATTAATAACGCTAATCAGATGCTGTCGATTTAAAATCGAGGCGGGGTTAATAGTTTAATTATTTTAATATCTTGGAATTACGGAAAAGAAGAAAGGCCCTCTGGGGGGTGCCTTGGTGCCGAAAGATAGCACTCATTTAGTTGCACGTCTAGTTATTAATAAAAAAATGTTGGATGCTTTATTTTTATTGCTATTTGGATACCCGGTAATCGGTCAAAGCGGACAAAGCAAACCCAGGTCCTGGCATAATGCCTTACCGGTAGTGACTCATCCGCTCAGGTAAAAAGTTCTATGCTACGATTACAGGTTGCTATCTAAAAAGGCTGCCAATTGTGATTTCGAGAGCGCACCAACTTTTGTGGCTTCAACGTTGCCATTTTTAAAAAGCATCAGAGTCGGAATGCCTCGAATACCGTATTTGGGTGGCGTTGCCTCATTTTCATCGATATTAATTTTGCATACCTTTAATCGGCCGCTGTATTCCTTGGCGATCTCTTCCAGAACGGGCGCTACCATTTTACAAGGACCGCACCATTCGGCCCAATAATCTACTAAAACGGGTGTGTCCGACTGTAATACGTCTTGGTCAAATGAACTATCGCTTACGCTATTAATGTCACTCATTATTCGGGAGTTCCTGCTTGTTTGGAGTTGGATACTATAACACCAGTCCCCGTGACTGTTAATACCTATTAAGCGCTGTTGTCATTGGCTTATCCCGGTATACAAAGAACACTGACGTTACTTTTTGAAAGTTTTTGCTATGCTTATATATGGAGTAGTAATTGGAAATTTCAAGGGAAAACAATGATAAGTAATAATGTGCGGAATTCAGGCATGGCCAGCGAAGGATTGATAGCGGCACTTGATTTGGGGTCCAATAGCTTTCATTTATTGATTGCCGAGCAAACAAAGGATGATTTTGTCGAAGTCGCTCGCTACGGCGAGAAAGTTCAGTTGGCGGCGGGATTGAATGAAGCGAAGCTTCTTACAGATGATGCCCTGCGTCGCGGCAGCCAATGCCTGGGCCGGTTCGCTATACAGATGGCCGGCATACCAGCATGTAACATTTGTGTGGTGGGCACGGATGCGTTGCGAAGGGCAAAAAACAGTGATGTATTTGCAAAAATGGCAGAGGCGCAGTTGGGGGTCCCCATGCGCATAATATCTGGTGAAGAAGAGGCGAAGTATATTTATCAGGGCGTGATGTCAGGAGCTGAACAGCCGAATTTGAGCAGTCTTGTTTTTGATGTGGGTGGTGGCAGCACCGAGTTAATTCTTGGGCAGGGTCGAGTTTCCAGGACACATGCAAGCATACCTCTGGGTTGTGTGAACTACTCAAAACAGTACTTTCCGCAACAGCGAACCGACTACCGGCACTTTGAGCGGGCCGTAAGCGCTATATTACAAACGTTGACGCTGTTGCCTTCAGAATTTGAAACCGGCAGTTGGCGGCAGGTCATTGGCGCTTCGGGCACTGTCTTGGCGATAGAGACGGTACTCAAGGCGCAGGGTTGGAGTGAAGAGGGGATTACTCTGTCAGGATTGACCAAATTGATAGAAAGGGTCTGCACTGACCGACCACTCTCTGAACTGCAAATTGAGTGTTTGCCAAAGGAGCGCCAAGATATTTTTCTGGGAGGTGTCGCTATTCTATTCGCATTGTTTAAAGAGCTGGGATTACAGCAAATCAAAACCTCCCCGCAGGCGTTGCGCGAAGGACTACTGCAGACAATGCTGGAGGGGCGGCAGGCGATTGCCGTTTAAGCATTCAATATCTCGGCGGCGCGTTTTGCAAAATAAGTCAAAATACCGTCGGCGCCTGCCCGTTTAAAACAGGTAAGCGACTCTATAATGATTGCTTCTTCTTCTAACCAGCCTTTCTCAAACGCGGCCATATGCATCGCATACTCGCCGCTCACCTGATACACAAATGTCGGCATGCCAAATTCATCTTTGATTCGTCTGATAATATCCAGGTAGGGCATGCCAGGCTTTATCATCACCATGTCAGCACCCTCTGAGATATCCAGTTCAGTTTCATGGAGTGCTTCATCGCTATTGGCCGGATCCATCTGGTAACTTTTTTTATCGCTGATACCGAAGTTTTTATTTGAACCAATAGCTTCTTTGTAAGGGCCGTAATATTTGGAGGCATATTTGGCAGAATAAGCCAGGATTTTAGTGTTTACATGATTGTGCTGCTCAAGGGCGTCGCGGATTATACCAATGCGGCCGTCCATCATATCAGAGGGCGCTACGACATCGACTCCGGCATCGGCATGCGATAGAGCCTGTTTTACCAGCACATCAATGGTGACGTCGTTGAGTACATAACCCTGCTGATCAGTAATGCCATCATGGCCGTCCAGTGTGTAGGGGTCTAATGCGACATCGGTACTAATGCCCAGCTCTGGACAGGCATCTTTTACGGCTTTGATGGCCCGTTGCACCAACCCGTCAGGATTAAAAGCCTCTGCTCCGTCGGCACTCTTTAACTGCTGTGAAATATTCGGGAAAAGGGCGATAGCGGGAATGCCCAAGGCCACCAGTTCGCGTGCCTCCTTTACCAACTCGTCGACGGAAAAGCGCAATAGTCCGGGCATGGAGCCTACCGGTTCGCGCTCTCCGGTCCCCTCTTTGATAAACATGGGGAAAA
>CBDUGR010000051.1:0-9825 GCA_965366515.1 uncultured Gammaproteobacteria bacterium
GTTGCTGCTCTTTGGCGCTAATCTCCCGACCATCTGATCGATAAAGGCTATAACGATAGTTATCCATGCAGATGGGGCCGCCATACTTTTGTGGTAGGTGGATGGTGTGGCACACGCCCTCTTCGTAGATGCAGCCATCGTTCAGTACGAATGCCTCAAATTCCAGATCAGGCTCAGCCTTGATCATGCCGCCTATCTCTTTTAGCTGCATATAACGCGGAAAAATAATACGCCGGGCACCCAGGCTTTTGAATAGTCTGGCCGATTCTGTATTGCGACATGCAGCAATTGAGCTCAGGTGCAGTTTCGCATTAAGCTGCAGCGTGGCTATTTCCATGAGAAGCGGAGCATCGGCAAGAATAATGGCATCGCCGCCTGCGTCGGAAAATCGTTTGGCCAGATCGATCAGGCAACCTGCCTGCTGCTGTGTATAGTGCTGCGCATTGAGTGCCAACATAGCCTGCTTGCCGACCTGATGTGACAGATTAATAATCTGCTGCATTTCCTGATAGTCGGTGATATTGCCAAACATTCGGCGACTGGTGTTTGAAGTGCCAAATTTTTGTGTCCAGTCGTCAGGAACCATACCAAAATAGACTTCATCAGCACCGGCCTGCAATACGGGTTCGAGTTCCGATAGCTGGCTAATGGGCGCGACGATTTTCATTCCAGTCTCCAGACAATATGATGCGGTTGATCCAGCCTTGGTTAATGGCCTTAGCCAGCACCGTTTCCTGTTCTTTGTCGTATCGGTAGAAAACAGTATTACCGCGTAAAAAAGCGTTGAGTTCATGGGCGCTTTGCTTACCCAGACGTTCCATTTTGCTGAAATAGGTGAGACATTCCTTGCTACAGGTATGTCCGGGTGTGAACTTTTTTATCTTGGCAAGATGAGCCGATCCCGGTCGGCAAATACGGCCTTTCAGGGTGTAACCGAATGGCAGATGCACACCAAGGTTAAGTCCGTTAGGCTGAAAATCTCTGGTTTGGGCGAAGGGGCGCACCTCGGTTTCGTGGCTTTTTACATTCAGTCGGTGCATGAGTTGGGTAAAAAGACCAGATTGTGCGCCGGGTGGTGCTGAGTTGGCCCAGTCGGCGGAAGGAAGGCGTGGATCCTTGATCATCTTGCACATCTGTCTTCCTGCCACCGGAATCAGACCTTGAAACCGCTCATTGATTAGTCGAAGCACACCAAAGTCGTTGCAAACCACCTCGCTTCCGTCAGGTATTAATGGTAATAGCGCTGTCAATTGCGCAATGCCCTGGTCGGCCAGCATGGGGGTGACCAGCGTAATACCAAGATTATTTGCCTGACACCAGTCAATGGATTCTTCTAGTAAACTGGTTGTGGGCAGTAGCCGCTCACAGAATTCATTGCCCAGATGAGCGCGGCTGATCACCCGAGGTGCCAGATTTTCGGAAAAAGGGATTGCCTGCCAGCCTAAAACGGACAAAACGTCCTCCACCGATAACAGATTGATCGATTTTAGCGGGTTAATCAGTCTCAGATCGGTCAGCATAATACTGATATCAGGAATCTGTGATAGATTTTCAGGATTAATACTGTGGGTGCTGGCAATAAGATTCATTATAAGTAGGGGTCAAATAACCAAAAACAATACGACTGAACTAAAATAGCATGATGCTTAATAAATGACAGAGAGAAATAGCGAAATTTTGATTTGAGGTGTGAGAATGTATTTAAAGATGAATACGGGGGGCAAAATATAATGAGAATCAGTCGCCATTGTGCTCCGGTTTGGAGCTGATTAAACTGTGAAAATGGTTTGGCGTCTATAGCATTACATTAGAAGACGTAAACATAATGGCCTCGCTTTTTTGGTATTAAAGGACAGTTGGATGAGTGACGAAACCTACGTTATTGCCAAGGCGAGCCATGCTGCAGCACCGTTGGCGCAGGGTATGCCGGTCTTGAGGTTAACAATGGCATGAGGGTTAATTAGTTCGGATGTACGAATGATTCGGATATCATCGTGGCAGGCGCTTGCACCGTCCATTTTAATCGGGTCTATCATCGAGAAATTCGCCGGGAATCCGTGCAGAATGCCTTTGATCAGGTTAAAATCGCAACCGCTACATTTTCGGGAATGAGACGCCTTATCATTCTCTGCCCTGGTTCTGATCAGATCAGTATGGTATCAAACGACAGATTGCAGGTTTATTTTAGGGCTATGATGAAGTGGCAGTTAGAGGCGATATCGAGCAGAGTCGCAGTTTTGCGATTCTCTATTTAAAGCGCGGGGCGTCATTTCGGTGGATGCGGTGAATTAGCCCCAGGAGTTTATGCTTGGTGAGCGGCTGATCACCGGCAAAATCAGGGCAGATAAAAACAAATTGGCGGATCCTGGCATCCCCATGAAAACAATAATTCAGGTTTGATGGGTCATTTTTTGGAGCAGGCAATATGGCATTGGTTAAGTATATTGAGTTTGATGGTAAAGATTATGAAGTTCAGGTGGAAAATGGCAGTACGGTAATGCAGGGGGCGGTGGACAATATGATAGATGGTATTGTTGCCGAATGCGGTGGCTGTTGCAGTTGCGCTACGTGCCACTGTATTGTTGATGATGCGTGGATATCTGCAGTGGGCAAACCTGGAGAAACGGAAGATGAACTGTTGGATTGTGTCGTGGAACGGCAACCAAACAGCCGGTTAAGTTGCCAGATTACAGTGAGTGATGCGCTCGATGGATTGGTTGTGCGGCTTCCGGAGTCGCAGTTTTAGTATCTGTTGATAGGGTAGCCGCAGAAAGTTTTGGTACTATTCAAGATATAGCAATTTTTGAAGGCAGGGGGTTAATAAGTTAGTCTGAGGTATATAATTCGATACTTTGGGATTAGCCAAAACAGTTAGAAATAGTCGTGAAGCGTCAAACAACCAAAATAAATTGGACTGATTTGAATGGATAGCAAACAGAGCGTTTTAATATCTCTAGCGGTATTTGCGATCGGGATTGTCTGTGTAACCGGTTTTTATCTGGCTGAAAAAAAATATAGCCAACAGCAGTCTCGCCTTGATTTGTACCAGAAGGCGGCAGGACATGCTGCACGGTTGGAAAGTCTGATAGATGCTAATTTGGTCGTGGCCCGTGGTCTGCGGGCCGAGATATTAACCAATTCCGTTATTAATCAAAATAAAATTGAGCAATTAGTTCAGCACTATATGGAAAGTGGTGTGCATGTTCGGCACGTCGCCTTGGCGCCTGACCTGGTGGTGCAATATTTATTTCCGCTTAAAAGTAATGAGAAAGCAATTGGACTGGATTATCGACAGAACGAGCAGCAAAGGGAGGCAGTGTTACGGGCTGTCAGAGCCAAAGAGATTGTATTGGCTGGGCCGGTTGAGCTGGTACAGGGTGGGCAAGCCCTTGTTGCTCGTGTTCCCGTTTTTCTGAACAATGCTTCCAAGCACTTCTGGGGTTTGATATCGGTTGTTATCAATATTGAAGATCTGTTTGAAGATGCCGGTATTCTTGAGTTAAGCAAGGATTATCAGGTCGCACTGAGGCTCGTTCTAGAAAGCGATTTACAGGGTACTCCAGTCTTTGGGGAACCCGATGTTTTTCAAAATGATGCGATAAAAATTGATATCTCATTACCACTTGGTCGCTGGGAGCTTGCGATTCTCCCAAAGGCAGGGTGGCACATGCCGGTCGCGCGTGCTATCCGTATCTGGGCAGTCGGTATTGTTTTAAGTTTGCTTTTGAGTTGGGTTGTTATTTTAACGATACGCAGTCGGGCTTTAGTTAAATCGCATTTTGCGGAATTACACGAACAGGCAAACCATGATCATCTCACGGGGTTACCAAATCGCAAGCAGCTGAGTCGCTTTTTGAAACGAATTACCTTTTCTGAACAAGATGGGGGTGAAGATAACGTAGAGCCGTTTTGCCTGTTGTTTATTGATCTGGATAATTTTAAAAATATTAACGACAGCCTCGGCCATAATATCGGGGATGGTTTATTGATTTCTGTTTCCGAGCGGATGGAAAGCAGTATTCGTACCGTTGATTTTCTGGCTCGACTGGGAGGGGACGAGTTTGTCATCGTTCTTCGTGGTATGAGTGATCCCGTGCAGGCGGAGTTGTGGACAAAAAAATTGATTGATGATTTGAGTGAGCCCTACTCAGTGGAAGGGCAGGATTTGATCATCACGATAAGTGCTGGTTTAACCTTCTACCCGCAAGATGGCTTGGATGGGGCGACCTTACTGCAACACGCCGACCGAGCAATGTATGCGGCCAAGGATTCCGGGAAAAATACGCTGCATTTCTTTAATGTTTCTTTACGGCAGCAGGCTGACAAGCATGTGGAAATTTATCATGGACTGGTTAGCGCCTTGGAAAAAGGGCAATTTGAAGTGCATTATCAGCCCATTTTGGATTTGCGTAGTGGTCGATTTAGCCGTTGTGAAGCATTGCTGCGATGGAGTCACCCTGAAAAAGGCTGGATCTCCCCGGTGGAGTTTATTCCAATTGCTGAAAAAACAGGCTTTATTCGTCAATTGGGCTTATGGGTACTCGAACAGGTTTGCCAGGATATGGTGGCATTACAGCGAGATAATATTGAAGTAGAGGTTTCCGTTAATCGCAGCGCCAGTGAGTTTCGTAGGGAGGATTCACTGCAACAGTGGTTGCCAATTGTGCAGCAGCATAATCTGGCGCCGCAACAGTTTACCTTCGAGATCACAGAGTCGTTGTTAATGGCTGATGAAAACCACTGCCTGGAAAAGATTCTCTATCTGAAATCAAAGGGTTTCAAGGTGGCCATTGATGATTTTGGTACGGGCTTTTCCAGCATAAATTATCTGCGTCGATATCCCGTTGATATTGTTAAAATTGATAAGAGTTTTGTCGCTAATATACTCAGCTCGCAGCAAGACAGAACGCTTTTTGACGTGCTCGTTCAAATGGCTAAGGCTCTGCAACTTGATTTAGTGATTGAAGGAGTCGAGCTCGAAGAGCAGCTGGCTTTGACTCAGGCTAAGGAGTGTGAGTTTGCGCAAGGGTTTTTAATGGCGAAGCCGATGCCGTTAAAAGAGTTCAGGCATTTTATGCAGGCTTCTCCGGAATATCCGAAAATTTAAGTGGGTAGCAGCACTGAATCATAGGTTTGTCATAGGGATTATGCCCAGTCGGAAATCATCGATATTCGGATTGGAGTTGCATGCTGTTAAACCCTTTGGCCTAAGGAGATAAGGTGAAGCCGTTAGCAGCTTCGTGTTCTAGGAGCCATGCTTTTCGCTCTAATCCTCCGGCATAGCCGGTGAGAGTTCCACTGCTACCAATGACGCGGTGGCAAGGTACAATAATGGAAATAGGGTTTTTACTGTTGGCGGAGCCGACCGCTCGCATCGATTTAGGGTTCTTAATGCTTAGAGCAATATCGCGATAACTTCGGGTTTCTCCAAAGGGTATTTCCAATAACTGACGCCATACCTGCTGTTGGAACTGGGTGCCGGTTGCGGCCAACGGCACATCAAAAGTCTGACGTATCCCGGAAAAATACTCATTAAGCTGTTGCTTGGTTCTTTGCAGGATTGTATTAGTTCTCACGCATTGTGAAGGAGATTCAAAAACCAGCGAAACAAGAGCCACATCTGTTGCCATTAGTTCAATACTGCCAATAGGTGATTCAAAATAATCAATGTGCATAATTGGACCTATATATACTGATTCCAGTATTGCAGTGTCAGGTAGCTGCGCCAGGGAATCGCCAGTTCAGGATCAGGCGTCTTTGCAAGTGTTGCTCTGGTCCGAGCAATACCCGCGTCGGAGTCGAGCCATATATCCGGTTCTTTTAGGGCGCGCATTTTTACATAGTTCACTGTCCAGTTGCCGATACCTTTGATGCCGAGCCATTGATCCAGCTCCTCTGGCTGATCTGCGTCCTGAAACCATTGCGAAAAGGACTTGAGTGTATCTTTGCGAGACTGTGGCATTCCGAGAAAATCCAGGGCAGAGTTTGTTACAGCTGGTGCGGTAGGGAATAGTTTATTTCCGTTACTGTAAGTCACTCCCAAATGGTCAACCAGCCTGGTTGCCAGTTGTACCGCCTGGCGTACCGATACCTGCTGACCCAGTATTGCGCGTACACCTGCTTCGTAAGTACTCCAGATACCCGGTAGACGAATACCTCGCTGGTAATTGAATTCTGCCGGGCATAGTTTTTCCAGCTGTTGGTCGATCAGATCCATGTTGGCATCCAGATCAAACAGTTCGCGGATACGGCGTACGATCAGGTTTAGATTTTTCCAATGGCTTAGCTGTAGGTTGAGCAAAAAATAGTTTTGATTCCGCTGATATGAAATTTCAAAGTAGCCCTGTGTTTGCTCAAATTCGAAGGTTCTTCCATAGTGGTTTTCCGTGCACCATTCAAGACCATCGACTTTCCTGTGATCTAAAAAAGCATGGAGATGAGCCCAGTTAAAAGGTGGGCGGTAATAGAGCTTAAGTGTTAGATTATCGCTTGCCTGGCTGTTGGATTCCTTGCGTACCCGTGAAGGCGTGAGTCCCATACGATTCTTGAAACAGTCGTTAAAACGCCTGAGACTTTTAAATCCTGAAGCCAGAGCAATATCGGTAATGGATAGCCTGGTTTGATGTAGTAGTTTTTTGGCGAACAGACACTGCTGATAAAGCGCATAGCTTTTGGGAGATATTCCAATATTTGATTCGAAAAGCTGGCGTAAATAACGATCGGTGATACCCAATCGTTCTGCCAACTGGCCGACGGAACCCTCCTGCAGTGCGCCCTCGTGAATCAGTCTCATTGCGCGTTGAAATGAGGTTTGCGTACCGAGCCAGGTATTGCAACCGGGTGCGCTGTCTGGCCGACAACGCAGGCAAGGTCTGAAACCTGCATTTCCGGCGGCAGCTGCACTCTCAAAATAGAGTACGTTTTTCTCTTTTGGCGTAGTGGCCGGGCAAATCGGACGACAGTAAATGCCGGTACTTTTCACGGCAGTAAAAAACAGACCGTCAAATCGGGGGTCACGGGAAAGTCTGGCCTTTCGGTAAAACTGATAGGTATTGCACATATCCATAGTGCGATTTTAACGCAATTACCTTAAATAACTAGCCGTTTCCGGAACTGGTGTTGAAGCGGCAAGAGCTGTTGCTTCTGTACCCCGCCCCCAAAAAAAGCAGATAGGCAGCCAGATAGGCGGGGGGCAGCACATATTGAGCCAGGATATTTAACTGCTCTAAATACAATTGGATAATGTGGCCTGACTGTTTTGTCTAATTAATTTCTGAGGTTCTCCGCCAGATTTACTCTTGTCGGAGAAATAGAATGATCCATAGGCGAGATGAATACACATGGAATGATCTGAGTTCTGTTGCATACTAGGCGGACGGATGAGCATACTTTTGGTAATCTAATCTTTGAAATGGCAACAAAGGGCTGGATGGCGGACTTGAAAATTTTAGCGGACGAAAATATTACCTGTGTGGATGATTATTTCGGGCATTTGGGTGAGGTAGAGAAATTTAATGGCCGGGCATTGAGTAGCAGCCAGGTTGTCGATGCGGATATATTGCTGGTGCGTTCCGTGACCCAGGTAAATGAGAGCCTGTTGCGGGGTAGTTCGGTTCGTTTTGTGGGCACCTGTACCATTGGCATGGATCATATCGATCAGAGTTATTTGCAGAAAAACGGGATTGGTTTTGCGGCAGCGCCAGGCTGTAATGCCAATGCTGTTGTTGATTATGTGTTGTCCGCCATGACCCGCCTGGCTCTGGATCAGGGGTTTTCAATATGCGATAAGCGCGTGGGTATTGTCGGTGTGGGCAATGTAGGTCGTCGTCTGAAGCAGCGCCTGGAGGCATATGGTGTTACCTGTTTTTGTTGCGATCCACCGTTACAGCGCCAGGGGAAGCAAGGCGAGTTTATAAGTTTGGATGAGTTGCTTGAGCAGGCCGAGATTATTTCTCTGCATACACCGTTAAGCGACAGCGGTGTGGATCAGACCCTGCATTTGCTGGACGGTGACAGGCTGCAACGCTTAAAGCCGAATGCGATTATCATCAATAGTGGACGAGGTCCGGTAATTGACAATCAGGCGTTGCTTAAGCTATTGGAAGAACGAGCGGATATCAGCGCCGTATTGGATGTCTGGGAAAATGAGCCGGATATAGATAGGCACCTGTTGCAGAAAGTGGCGATCGCGACTCCCCATATTGCAGGGTATAGTCTGGAAGGAAAGCTGGCGGGTACGGAAATGGTCTATCAGGCGGTCTGCAAATTTTTTAGCATAGTTGAGCAGCAGTCGATGTCTGCTCTGCTGCCTGCAGATAAGGAGATCAGACCGGTCGATTTACCCTATGAAAACAGCGAGCACAGATGCTATCAACTGGTGCAGCAATGCTATGATATTGCTTCGGATGACAGAGGGCTACGCAACCTGGCGAAAAATCGAGGTGCTACTTTAGCTGCGGGTTTTGATCAAATGAGAAAGGATTATCCAGTGCGGCGGGAGATCTGCCGAACTCAGGTAGCGTCGAACTTTAGTGATGATCAGCTCAAAGCCCAACTGAGCGCCTTAGGATTTAAGATTTAGGATTCAAGAGTTAAGATTGATTTTCCGGCTCGTCTTCTTCCAGCTCGGTGCAGGCTTGTTGAATCATCTCCTCAGTGATAGGTATTTCATGGCCATTTTCGTCGATGACAGCGGCTCCATGAAAATCGACTTCCTGTTGATTCTCTTCCGTTTGATCAGTAGCTTGGTTTTCGGGACACATAAATTTTATTTCTCTATTCAGGTTCTACTCAAGTTCTACATAAAAAAGTATAGCGTTTTGTCGATAAATGAAAAGTAGCATTTATCTATTGTCAGGTAAAAATATTAGCTTTGTTAAATAACCTTATGTAATCCAAGGATTTTATGAATTGAAAAATTTTGAAAATTTGAAGGCGATTTTGCAAGTCGAAATAAAAACTGTCTCCAGTGATGCCCAGCGACTGTTTCATGGCCGTGGACATCGCTTCCCGCCATTTGATTTTCTGAATATTGACCTGCTGGGTTCCGCGCTGCTGGTTACGCTTTATGAGGCGTGGGATCAGCAGTTTCTGGAACACTTGGCAGATTTTGTGTGTGACCAATTGCCCTCTGAAAATATCACCGTTTTATTGCAGCGTCGTTATTTGAAACCTGCGCAGTATGAGTGGATTAGAGGGCCCCAGCTGAAAAGTCTGGTCGTCGATGAGGCGGGTCTTAAATACAAGGTGAAGTTCGATGCAGGTATTCACAGTGGGCTGTTTCTTGATATGGCAGCAGCTCGTCAATGGCTGCGCGCCCGGGCCAAGGGGCGGCGGGTACTCAACCTGTTCGCACATAGCTGTGCATTTTCGGTAGCAGCCCTGGCCGGAGGGGCTCAGTCGGTAGTGAATATAGATTTAAATAAAGGAGCCTTGGCGCGTGGTCGAGAAAACCACCGACTCAATGATCAGTTGCTAGACCAAGTACAATTTTTGCCGCATGATATTTTTAAGTCATGGGGGAAGCTTAAACGCCTCGGTCCTTACGATATGGTAATTATCGATCCACCCTCTTATCAGCCTGGAAGTTTCGTGGCAACCAAGGATTACGGAAGGATTCTCAGACGTGTGGCTGAGATGCTTGCTGCTGGGGCGGATGTGCTGATCTGCTTAAATGATCCGTTGCGCGATACCGGTTTTTTACAGGATTTAGTGGCGCAACAGGATATGGGCTTAATCTATCAGCGTCGCTTGGAAAATCCGGGAGCTTTCAAGGAAGCAAATGCAGAGCATGGCCTGAAAGTGCTGCATTATTTGCATGGGAGT